>NZ_JBHSLC010000035.1:157432-236893 GCF_042657465.1 Azospirillum himalayense
TCGATCGGCCAGACCGCCCGCGTCAACATCGCCAACCAGCTGAAGGCGTCGATCAACAACGCGCTGGGCGCCAACGGCCGCCTCAGCGGCAAGGACGTCCAGACCGTCACGACCAGCACGACCGGCACGATCACGCTGTCGGGCGCGACGACGAGCAACGCCGCCCGCGAGATGACCGTCAAGGCGACGGCCGAGAACGCCCTGACCAAGCGCATCTCCGAGAGCTTCGCGTCGGGCACCATCGTGTCCTTCACGGTGGACCGCAACCTGCTGGAGCAGGCCGCCAACAACGGCAACGGCATCTCGACCATCGAGAAGAAGGTCGACATCCAGATCCAGGTCAGCAACCTGAACGGCGCCACGGTGACCCGCGACGGCATGGCCAATCGCGGCGAGGGCAAGCTGTCGGAAGGTGAGAACGCCTTCGCGTTCGACACCGGCACGGTGCGCTTCAACGTCGACCAGAAGAGCATCAAGCAGGCGGCGGCGGCCAACTCGGCGGCCAACCTGGTCTCGGTGCAGGTGACCGACGCCAACACCTCGAACGATCTGACGGTGCAGCTCAACGAGCGCAACACCAACGCGATCACGGTGCAGTCCCAGAACCTGACCACCAGCGGCCAGGGCCTGCGTCTGGACTACGCGCAGAACGACTGGACCGATCGTGCCGACATCGACAAGGCGGTCGCCAGCATCGACTATGCGAAGCAGACCCTGCGTTCGGCCTCGCAGACGCTGTCGACCAACCTGAACATCATCACGACCCGCGAAACCTTCACCAAGGAATTCAGCGACGTGCTGGTCGAAGGCGCCAACAAGCTGACGCTGGCCGACCAGAACGAGGAAGGCGCGAGCCTGCTGATGCTGCAGACCCGTCAGCAGCTCGGCACCATCGCCCTCTCGCTGGCCAACCAGTCGCAGCAGTCGATCCTGCGTCTGTTCTAACCGGCTGGGTCCAGCCGGCGACCACAGGCCGAGGCAAGGCATTGCGCAGCAGGCGCCCCAACCGGGGCGCCTGTTTTCTTTCGTCCGACCGCTGTCCTTACCGCAAGGCGGCCTCGACCAGGGCCCGCGCGTCGGCGGCCAGCTTCGCGCGCTCGGGCGCGCGGGTGTACATCATGTGACCGCCCTCATAGACCGTCACGGCCACCCGGTCGGCCTGCCCCTCCGGCAGTTCCAGGCGGGACGCCACCCAGCGCGACGCCATGTAGGGGGTGATGAGGTCGGTGCGCCCATGGGCGATCAGCACCCTCAACGCGGGCTGCAGGGTCAGGGCGGCCTGGAGATCGTCCACCGCGCTGGGCTGGCCGGAGCGCGGCCATTCCCAGCCCCGGTTCACCCGGTCGCTGAGCAGGTCGAACGGCACCTCCGTCCGCACGCCCAGCCACTCGTGGGCGAAGGCGGCGAAGGCGGTGGTGTAGGTCGGCACCGTGCCCTTCAGGAAGGGATCGAAGGACAGACGCGCCGCCGACGGGTCGGGGTCCGCGGCGGTGAAGGTGCCGTCATAGACGCTGGCCACCCGCCCCCGCCCGCGCAGCAGCTCGCGGGCGAAGACGTCGGTGGGGATCGCGCCGCGGAAGCGGGTGACCAGTTCCTCCGGCAGGCCGGTGGTCCGCGCCACCTCGGCGAAGAAGCCCTGCGCCGCGCCGGCCCGGCGATAGTCCAGCCCGGCCAGCCCGGTGAGGTAGCCGGTGAAGGCGTAGCGCTCGGCCGCCTCCGCCGCCTGCTCCGGCGTGCCGGCAACCAGACCGTTGGCGGCGGCGGAGGCCGCGTAGGCGGGGAGCCGCAGCGCCGGCACCAGAAGCCCGTCACCGCCGCGGATGGTGGCGAAATCGACGACCGGCGACACCATGATCAGCCCGTTGACCGCGATGCCGGTGTCGTCGATCAGCCGGTTGGCCATCTTGGCGATGCGGAAACCGCCATAGCTTTCCCCCACCAGGAATTTCGGCGACTCCCAGCGCCCGTTGCGGGTCAGCCAGAGCCGGACGATCTCCGCCATGGCCCGGCTGTCGGCGTCGACCGACCAGAAGCGCTTGCCGGGGTCCTCGTCCCGCCGCTCGCCCTCCTCCTTTCCACCGTCACGCCGTATGCTCCGGCTGTAGCCGGTGCCGACCGGATCGACGAAGACCAGATCGGTGAAGGCCAGCCAACTGTCCGGGTTGTCGAGCAGCGGGGCCGGCGGCCGGGTCAGCGACCCGTCGTCGTTGAAGCCGACCACCTTCGGCCCCAGGGCGCCCAGATGCAGGTAGGCCGAGGACGCTCCGGGGCCGCCGTTGAACACGAAGGCGACCGGCCGCTGGCCGCGGGACGCCCCATCCAGGGTGTAGGTGACGGTGAAGACACGGGCCGCCACCTCCTCGCGCGGACCGTCGCGCAGGGGCAGGAACTCCGCCACCGCCGTGTAGGCGAGCGGTCCGGACGGCAAGGGCAGCTGGTGCCTGGTCTCGCTGCGCTGGGCGTCGAACCCGCCGCCGGTCCGCTCCGCCGGCTTCGGCGCGCTCTGGGTCTGCTCCGTCTGGGCCGGTGCGTCTGGAGCCGGTGCATTCTGGGCGTTCGCGACCTGGAACGGCGGCAGCGCCAGCAGGGCGAGCAGCGGCAAAAGGCGGAGGCGGCGGTTCATGGCACGTCGCATGGCGCATCCCGTCGGCTGTGTCGTCACAGGCCCGCATATTGACCCGCGCCCGGCGTCCGGCAAGGACGCAGACCCTTGGCGCGCGTTCGGGATCATCGCCGAAACCGCGACAATTTATCTCAATTCAAACCATTGATGCACATACGACCGTGTTTATGATGCCCAAGCTTTCACCACTTTAAGCCGAGTCACCGCGATCATGGACATGCCCACCGAGAATTTTCAGGATCTCGTCTGGAGCGACGATCTTGCGTTGGGCGTCGAGCACATCGACGAGCAGCACAAGCATTGGATCGAACTGGTCCAGGCGTTCCATGTCGCCGTCGCCGAAGGCCGCTCCCGCGAGGAGGTCTATCGGACGCTGGCCGATGCGGTGGTCTATACGGAGATTCACTTCGCGAGCGAGCAGAAGGTGATGGAGGAGGCCGGCTATCCCTTCCTGGCCGACCATCTGGTCCAGCATTCCCTGGCCTGGGAGCAGCTGCACGCCTTCACCACCGGCAACGTGCCGGAGGAGAACATTGCCGAGTATCTGGCGGCCTTCCTGCCGCAATGGCTGATGCTGCACATCAACTCCGCCGACCGCCAGTTCGCCCGCTGGCTGAAGGAGCGCGACGCCGTCCCGGCGGAGCTGGCCGACGCCCAGCTGTCCGGCCGCGTCTTCCCCAACATCCCGGTCTGATCCCGTCCCGCTCCCGCCGGAGCGTGCGTTCACGGCAGCCCGCATGAAAAAGGGCGCGCATGGAAAAGGGGAGGTCCGAAGACCTCCCCTTTTCCATGCCATGCCGGGGATGGAACCGGCTGGCCTCAGCTGCAGCCCGTGGTGGAGCCGCAGGTGTCGCACTTCAGGCAGGTGCCGTTGCGGACAAGCGTCATGTTGCCGCACTCCCCGCACTGATCCCCCTCGTAGCCGCGGGCGCGGGCCTCGCGGATGCGGTCGTAGCGCTGGTCGCCGTTGCTGCCGCCGTAGGCCGTGCCGGTGGTGCCGCCGACCGGGGCCGTGCCGCCGGCATGGACCACCGCGGCGCCGACCGCCGGGCTGGAGGCCACCGCCGCGTGGGCGGCGGACGCCGTGGCCTGGACCGCGGCGCCGGTGGCGGCCAAGGCCGCCGCGGCGGACGCCCGCTGGGTCTGCCCGCCGTTCAGGACGCGCAGGTTGTTACGGACATAGCCGGTGGACGCGACCTTGCGGACGATGTCCGACGGCTGGACCGCGCCGGTCTCCGGCAGGTCGCCCTGCTTGTCGCCGCTGCCGACCGTGAAGGGCACCAGATCCTCCGGCGTGGCGTGCGCCAGATCGGTGCGGCCCAGGTAGGAGATGGCGATTTCGCGGAAGATGTAGTCGATGACCGAGGTCGCCATCTTGATGGTGTCGTTGCCGGTCACCATGCCCGACGGCTCGAAGCGGGTGAAGGTGAAGGCCTCCACGAACTCTTCCAGCGGCACGCCGTACTGCAGGCCGATCGACACCGCGATGGCGAAGTTGTTCATCAGCGAGCGGAAGGCGGCGCCCTCCTTGTGCATGTCGATGAAGATCTCGCCGATGCGGCCGTCCTCATATTCGCCGGTGCGCAGGTAGATCTTGTGGCCGCCGACGGTCGCCTTCTGGGTGTAGCCCTTGCGGCGGTGCGGCAGGCGCTCGCGCTCGGTGCGCTTGCGCTCGATGATGCGCTCCACGACCTTCTCGACGATGCGCTCGGACACCATCTGGGTGCGGGCCGCGTTCGCCGCCTCGACGATCTCCTCGACCGCGTCCTCCTCGTCGTCCAGCAGGGCGGCGGAGAGCGGCTGGCTCAGCTTGGAGCCGTCGCGGTACAGCGCGTTGGCCTTGATGCCCAGGCGCCAGGACAGCAGGTAGGCGTCCTTGCACTCCTCGACCGTCGCCGTGTTCGGCATGTTGATGGTCTTGGAGATGGCGCCGGAGATGAAGGGCTGCGAGGCGGCCATCATGGTGATGTGCGATTCCCAGGACAGGAAGCGCTTGCCGATGCGGCCGCAGGGGTTGGCGCAGTCGAACACCGGCAGATGCTCGTCCTTCAGGAAGGGCGCGCCTTCCAGCGTCATGGCGCCGCAGCAGAAGGTGTTCGCCGCCTCAAGCTCGGCCTTGGTGAAGCCGAGAGCGGTCAGCAGGTCGAAGCCCGGCGCGTCCATCTGCTCGGCGGGGATGCCCAGCGTGTCGACGATGACGTCGGCGCCGACCGTCCAGCGGTTGAAGGCGAACTTGATGTCGAAGGCGGTGGCGAGGTTGCCCTCCAGCTTCTCCAGCACCTCGGCCGGGAAGCCCTTGGCCGTCAGGGTCTCGTGGTTGACGCCCGGCGCGCCCTTCAGCGTGCCGTGGCCAACCGCGTAACGCTCGATCGCGGCGATCTGGTCGGCGGTGTAGCCCAGCGTGCGCAGGGCCTCCGGCACCAGACGGTTCACGATCTTGAAGTAGCCGCCGCCGGCCAGCTTCTTGAACTTCACCAGCGCGAAGTCCGGCTCGATGCCCGTGGTGTCGCAATCCATGACCAGGCCGATGGTGCCGGTCGGGGCGACCACCGTGGCCTGGGCGTTGCGGAAGCCGTGCTGCTCGCCCAGTTCCAGCGCCATGTCCCAGGCGCGGACGGCGGCCATCGCCAGTTCCTGCTCCGGGCACTCGTCGGCGACGAAGGGCACCGGCTTGACCGACAGGCCCTCGTAACCCTCCATCTCGCCACAGGCGGCGCGGCGGTGGTTGCGGATGACCCGCAGCATGTGGTCGCGGTTCTGCTCATAGGCCGGGAAGGCGCCCAGCTCCTGCGCCATCTCGGCGGAAGTGGCGTAGGCGACGCCGGTCATCACCGCGGAGATGGCGGCGCAGTAGGCGCGGCCTTCCGCCGAGTCGTAGGGCAGGCCGGAGGACATCAGCAGGCCGCCGAGGTTGGCGAAGCCCAGGCCCAGCGTGCGGAACTCGTAGGACAGCTGGGCGATTTCCTTGGACGGGAACTGCGCCATCAGCACGGAGATTTCCAGCACCATGGTCCACAGGCGGCAGGCGTGCTCGAACGCCTCGACGTCGAAGGAACCGTCCTTCAGACGGAACGACATCAGGTTCAGCGAGGCGAGGTTGCAGGCCGTGTCGTCGAGGAACATGTACTCCGAGCACGGGTTCGAGGCGTTGATGCGCCCCGAGGCCGGGCAGGTGTGCCAGTCGTTGATCGTGGTGTCGAACTGCACGCCCGGATCGGCGCAGGCCCAGGCGGCGTAGCCGACCTTGTCCCACAGGTCGCGGGCGCGGAGCGTGCGATGGACCGTGCCGTCGGTGCGGCGGATCAGCTTCCACTCGTCGTCGTTCAGGACGGCCTGGATGAAGTCGTCGGAGATGCGCACCGAGTTGTTGGAGTTCTGGCCGGCCACCGTCAGGTAGGCGTCCGAGTCCCAATCGGTGTTGTAGGTCTTGAACTCGATGCTGGTGAAGCCCTGGCCGGCGAACTGGATCACGCGCTGGACGTAGTTCTCCGGCACCTGCGCCTTGCGGGCGGCGACGATGGCCTTCTTCAGCTCCTTGTTGACCTTCGGGTCCTGGCCGTCCTGGGCGGCGGCCATGATGGCGGTCAGGTGCTCGCGGCAGATCTTGGAGCCGGTGACGAGGGCGGCGACCTTCTGCTCCTCGGTCACCTTCCAGTCGATGTAGGCCTCGATGTCCGGGTGGTCCATGTCCACCGTGACCATCTTGGCGGCACGGCGGGTGGTGCCGCCCGACTTGATGGCGCCCGCCGCGCGGTCGCCGATCTTCAGGAAGCTCATCAGGCCCGACGACTTGCCGCCGCCGGCCAGCTTCTCACCCTCGCCGCGCAGGCGGGAGAAGTTGGAGCCGGTGCCCGAGCCGTACTTGAACAGACGCGCCTCGCGGACCCACAGGTCCATGATGCCGCCCTCGTTCACCAGATCGTCGGCGACGGACTGGATGAAGCAGGCGTGCGGCTGCGGGTGCTCGTAGGCCGAGGCGGAGGAGGTCAGCAGGCCGGTCTTGAAATCGACGTAGAAATGGCCCTGGCTCGGGCCGTCGATGCCGTAGGCCCAGTGCAGGCCGGTGTTGAACCACTGCGGGCTGTTCGGGGCCGCCATCTGGGCGGCCAGCATGAAGCGCATCTCGTCGAAGAAGGCGCGGGCGTCGGCCTCGGTGTCGAAATAGCCGCCCTTCCAGCCCCAATAGGTCCAGGTGCCGGCCAGACGGTCGAAGACCTGCTTGGCCGACTTCTCACCGGAGTAGCGCTTCTCCTTCGGCAGCGCTGCCAGAGCCGATTCATCGGCGGTCTTGCGCCACAGCCAGGACGGGACGGTGTTCTCCTCGACCGCCTTCAGGGCGACCGGAACGCCGGCCTTGCGGAAATACTTCTGGGCCAGGATGTCGCTGGCGACCTGGCTGTAATTGTCCGGAACCTCGATGTCCGTCTGCTGGAAGACCACAGAGCCGTCGGGGTTGCGGATCTCGCTCGTCGTGCGGCGGAAGCCGAGAGCGGCGTAAGCATCCTGACCCTCTTTCGTGAAACGACGCTGGACCCGCATGTGACTCGTGCTCCCTCTGGCTGGCGAACAAAGGTGTCGCGCTCCGTGCGGCGCAGCTCGCGCTGGCTGACGAACGCAACACCCTGTATGTTGGTGCGCATCCTAGCCTCAAGCTTTGGGTCAAGCAAGAGCCGGCCCAAGATATTGTGTGCTTGACGCGGGGCTACCTCCTAGATATGGCGCGTCATGTCAACGGACCAAGCCGCCGCCGGTTCCCGGAAAAAATCCGCACACCCCCATATCTAGTCCCCGGCAGCAAGCCTCCGGCGCCCGGTTTCTGTAAGGAATCCGTCACTTTCACGGGGTTGCCGGGCCCCTCCGACCCCAGGAGTCACGGGAGGCGAATCGGCGGTACGCCCTTCTCCCGCCCGCCGCCCGCAATCCCACTTTTGCCTGCTGGACCGGTCCCCCGGCGAGGCACCGGGACGGCGTCCCGAGTCGCCCTACAATGTCACAGGCGACCCCGCGTGACCTTTCCCGCTCCCTCCGGTTGGAAGGGTCGGTTTCGTGCAACGAGGAGACCTTCCATGCACAAGACGGTGATCGCGACCCTGTCCGCCCTGGCGCTGACGACCGGCGCCGCGGTGGCCCAGACCGGCACCGGCGGTTCGGCCCAAACCCCGGGCGCCCAGGCCCCGAACTCGGTCATCATGGACCAGGGCCAGAGCGCCCGGCCGGCCGGCACCACCGGCAGCGCCAGCGTCGAGCATCTGATGAGCCGCACGGTGATCGGCGCCGACGGCGAGAAGGTCGGCAAGGTGACCGACGTGATCCTCGGCCCGGACGGCAACGCCCAGCTCCTGGTGATCCAGAGCGGCGGCTTCCTCGGCATCGGCGGCAAGGAGATCGCCGCGGACATCGCGCTGGCAGACGTGCTTCCGGGCAACGGCCCGATCACGCTGCGCGACGTCACCCAGGCGAGCGTGCGCGACATGCCGGAGTTCCAGTACAGCGACAGCATGACCTCGCTGAACCGCGGCCCGAAGCACAGCGGCGAGTCGAACAAGCAGTAATCATCAGGGGACAGCGCCCCTCTCCCGCCGTGGGAGAGGGGCTTTGCCTTTTACGCCTCCACCCCGCGCTCGCGCAGGTAGGCACCCAGCTTGGTGTCCACGCCCAGGATATGGCCGGACAGCCATTTGGCGAGAAAGCCGAGCACGAAGGCGCCTTTCTCCCCACCCGCATCCAACGCGCTGTTCACGTCGTGCAACTGGCGGACGAAGCTGTCGTGCAGCGCCTTGTGGGCGGCGTAATCGGGATAGCCGTGCTCGCGCATCAGCGTCTCTTCCCGGTCGAAATGGGTGTCGGTGTAGTCGAGCAACTCCCCCAGCACGTCCTGGATCTCGCTGTCGGCGCGGAACTCGTTCACCGCGGTGACGAATTCGTTGAACAGCTCGAACAGGCGCTTGTGGTCGGCGTCGATCACGGCGTTCCCGACGCCGAAGCCGTCCTGCCACGCCATCGTCTCCCAACGCGGGTCGGCAAGGTTCGGCTTCATCGTCTTCGGCTGCGTTGTGTTTAATTGCATGACGTTTCCCCCTTCAGGAAACATCCTTATAAGCCGCCGCCCACCAGCCGCCGGGGCGGCAGATAGTCACACTGAAATTATGGTTATAGGGTAGCCGGTCAGTTCGTCGGCGCCAGCGGCAGGTTGACCAGCAGATTCTGCGGCTTCAGGCGCAGCTTGCGGTCGGCGGTCATCGCCAGGGCCAGATAGACGGGCCGCCCGGCGATGTCGGCGCGCATGGCCGCCGGATCGGCGAACTCCAGCCGGAACAGCGACAGGATGCGGGCCAGCCGTTCCTCCCCCACCTCGGCCCCGTTGTAGAGGTCGTTGAGGATCGCCGTGGCCTCCCCGTCCAGCCCGACATGCCAGACCCAGCGCTCGTCGCTGATCCGCTGCACGGGATGGATCGACACCGCCACCCCCAGGAAATGCCGCACCCAGCCCTCCAGAACGCGGCACAGCGCGTCCAGCCCGGCCGCGGCGAAGGTGATGTCCAGCACGGTGTCGTGCCGCGAATCGCGCTCCCAATAGCGGGAATGGTTGGTCTCGTCGAGGATGTCGAGATCGACGGAGCGCGGGGCGGTCCCGGCCTCCACCACCAGCCGGCCCAGGCTGCCGAAGCCGCCGGTCGCGGCCAGCATCTCCACCGTCTCGCTGTCGGCCAACCGGACACGCCCGTCGTCCACCGACACGGTCTGGGGCCGGAAGAACAGCTCCCCCGCCCGCGCCCGCAGGCCCGACGGCGTGCCGTCCAGGACGTTGCGCAGAATCACATGGGCCATCTGGTCGATGAAAAGCCCCGGCACACCCCGCGCGCCCTCGCGGAACAGGCGGAGGTAGCAGCCCTCGACCGTGCCGGCGGCGAGCAGCCGGTCGCGGAAACCCAGCCAGACCGCCCAGTTTTCCCGCGCGTCCGCATCGGCCAGCGCCTCCACCATGCCCGGCGGGACGGGGCGGGCGGGATCATCGAGCAGTCCGGCGAACAGCGTGTGCTCGGTCTCGCAGGCGTCCTCGGGCGGGCGCATCTCCGGCCGCATCAGATAGGCGCGCAGGAAGTCCGGCGTGACCGCCAGCCAGCCGTCGGCATCGCGCGTCAGCAGATGGAAACCGGACTCTTTCCAGAAATCGGACATGGAAGGCAGACCCTTGAACATAAAAGTGGGCGCGCGGGCGCCCGCGCCAAGGATCTAGCACAGCCCGGCCTACAGATGCCCCGTTTATAGATGCAGGGCGGCGAGGAACGCGTCGATGTCCGCCCACACCCGGTCGCGGATGTCGTCGCGTTCCATCAGCAGCTCGTGCTTGGCGTCGGCATGTTCCTTCAGCACGACGTTGCCCAGCCGGGCGGCGGCAAGCCGGTGCGACTCCGAGCGGACGATGGCGTCGGCGGGGGCGCTCAGCAGCAGGATCGGCGTCGTCACCCGCTCCAGCGGTGCGGTGAAGCGGATGTGGTCGGCGGCGCGCAGGGCCGCACGCACCCAGCCGAAGCTGACCCCGCCCACCCGCAGCTCGGGCCGGTCGCGGAAGGCGTCGTGGTAGGTGGCGTAGCGGCGGGGGTCGGAGGTGATGGGGTTGACCGGGGTGAACAGCCCCTCCACCGGGTCATAATCGTGCTGGCCGAAGGCGTATTCGGCGGCCCGCCCGCGGGCGCACAGGCGTTCGGCCAGCCAGACCGCCATGCGGCGCGGCACCGGACCGGTGAAAATGTCGAACATCGGGGCCGTCAGCACCGCCGCGTCGTACAGGGCCGGGTTGCGCAGCAGCGCCATCAGCGCGACCAGCCCGCCCATGCTGTGGGCGACCAGCAGCAGCGGCCCGTGCTGCCGCGGCCTAACCATCTGATCCACCACTTCGTCGAGATCGCCGGCCAGCGTGTCGAAGCTGTCCAGGTGATGGATCTGGGGGTTGGGCAGCGGCCGGTCGGACAGGCCCTGGTTGCGCCAGTCGAAGGAGAAGACCTCGAAGCCGCGGGCGAGCATCGCACCCGCCGTCTCGGCGTATTTCTCGATGAACTCCGCCCGGCCGGTCAGCAGCAGCGCGGTGCCGCGCGGCGGGGCTTTGGTGGCCGTCCAATGGGCGGTGCGCAACCGGGTCCCGTCCGCCATCGTCACCCAGCCGAACCGTGGCTCAACACCCAGATCCGCCACGGTCACTGCCATTCCTGCGCGCTCCATTGTTGCCCGAACGATTGAAGCATCATCGGGCCGGGCGGGTCCAGCCCACGGCACGGAGGCGGCCATCCGGTGGAACCCCCGTCCTCCCACGGGTGTTGTCGAGGTCCAATGGGAGGTACATTCGAATGCACATGGCGCGTAAACTGTCGATGGCGCTCTGCGCCCTGTCTCTGACCCTGTCCCCCATGGCCGTCGCCCAGGCCCAGCCCTCATCCAAATCGCAGAGCCCCAAGGACGCGTCGGTGCCGCCGATCGCCGTGGAGCGCACGGACGAGGGCGAGCCGGTGATCGTCCATGAGGGCGAGGCGTCCTTCTACGGCGGCTCGTTCCACGGCAAGAAGACGGCCAGCGGCGAGCGCTTCGACCAGAACAAGCCGACCGCCGCCTCGCGCGAGCTGCCGCTGGGCAGCAAGGTCACTGTGACCAACCAGGACAACGGCAAGAGCGTCGACGTCATCGTCAACGACCGCGGCCCCTATGTGGACGGGCGGGTCATCGACCTGTCGAAGAAGGCCGCCAAGCAGCTCGACATGATCGACGACGGCGTGGCCCCGGTCCGCGTCGAGGCCAAGCCCTCCGAACAGCCGACCGAAGCCGTGAAGGAGAAGGTCGAGGCCAAGGCCGAGAAGGCCGACCAGACCCAGGTGGCGGAGCAGCCGGGCTCCCAGAGGAAGGGCAACGGCGCCGCTCTGTCCGGGTCGTCCGGGGCCGGTTCGTCCCGCACCGACCGGCAGAGCGGGTCGGGGTCCGACCGCTAAGCCCCTCCGCGCGGCGGACGGACGGTCCTGCGCGCGCGCTGGCCGCGGTCGAAGGCGGCCAGCAGCGCGCCCAGCCCGTCCGACGCCGCGTGGCGCGACCACAGGAAGGGGCGCAGCATGTTGCGGGTGCCGAAGCCATGCACATGCACCGTGCGGCGCCCCAGCGCCTGCAACCCCTCCCGCGCCACGTCCAGCGGATCGGCCGCCCCCGGCAGGGCGTTCAGGGCGAAGCCCGCCCGCTTGCCGAAGGCGGTGCGGGTGGCGCCGGGGCACAGCACCAGCACATCCACCGGCATGCGCTTCAGCTCCGTCGCCAGCGCCTCGCCATAGGCCAGGACGAAGCTCTTGCTGGCGCAGTAAGTCCCGAGAAACGGGATCGGCTGGAAGGCCGCCGTGCTCGACAGCAGGATCAGCCCGGCCCGCCGCCCGTCGCGGGCGGCCCGTTCGATCATGCCGGGCAGCAGCGCGCGGGTCAGCACCGTGGTCGCCACCACGTTCAGCTCCACCGTCGCCCGCTCCGCCTCCGGGGTGTTGTCGAGCACCGGCCCGAAGGCGCCGGACCCGGCGTTGTTGATGAGCAGGTCGATCTCCAGCGTCTCCGCCTTCTGGATCAGGGCGTTCCGCCCCGCGTCGGTGGTCAGGTCGGTGGCCAGCACCTCCACCCGGCGTCCGGCGGCCTCCAACTCCGTCTTGGCGGTGTTGAGGGCCTCGGCGTTGCGGGCGGCCAGCAGGAGGCCGGTGTCGACGGGCAAGGCGCGGGTGAAGCCGGCGCCGATGCCGGAGGTGCCGCCGGTGACCAGCGCGAAGCGGTGGGGCATGGGTCGGATTCCATCGCGGTTCGGGGGATGAGAGGTGACGGTTGGCCGCGGCGGCGGGAAGTCAAGCTGTCCGCCCCCGAGTCGGCACGCATTCCGCGGTGCAGCAGGGCGAATTGTCAGTGTACATATCAACTGGAGCCGCTCCGGAGTTTTACTGTCACGGAACTGAAATCGCCGGACCGGAGGAAATAGGCAGGACGCCTCGACTGCCTCCTCTTTCGAAAGAGGTTAGCGGTTTTTTCACTTTTTCAGGCGAGTCGTGTTGCCATCACGTGGTTGCAGTGCATATATCGCATTGCACCATACGTGTTGTCGCGCCGCTCTGCCGGTGCTTGATGAAAAGGAACCGCGGTATGGATGATGTTCGCCAAGTCCTGAAGGACAACGAGGGCCACTGCATCGAGGATTTGACCGTCGGCATGACGGCGTCCTTCGCGAAGACGGTTACCGAGGCGGACATCGTGCTGTTCGCCGGCATCTCCGGCGACACCAACCCGGTCCACCTGAACCAGGAATACGCCAGCGGCACCATGTTCCAGGGCCGCATCGCCCACGGGATGCTGAGCGTCAGCTTCATCTCCGCCGTTCTGGGCACCAAGCTGCCGGGCCCGGGCGCCATCTACATGAGCCAGACCGTGCGCTTCAAGGCGCCGGTCCGCGCCGGCGACACGGTGACCGCCCGCGCCACCGTCACCGAGATCATCCCGGAGAAGCGCCGCGCCGTCGTCCGCACGGTCTGCACCGTCGGCGAGACGGTGGTGATCGAGGGCGAGGCCCTGCTGATGGTCCCGTCGCGCGGCTGATCCTGCAGGCAAGCCTTTAAAGATCGAAATGACTTGCCGGTCGCCGGTGCGTAGACCACGCGCCGGCTCCGGTCTATATAAGACGCCCATGGCATGGCCCGCCCCCGGCGGGCCGCCATCGTTTCCGGGGGCCGCCCGCGGCCCGCAGACCATCAGGGCGTGACGCATGCGATTGTTCCGACACACCGCCGACCTGCCGGAGGACGCCCACGGGGCCGTCGTCGCCCTGGGCAACTTCGACGGGGTGCACCGCGGCCATCAGGCGGTGATCGCCACCGCCCAGCGGATCGCCCGCGATCTCGGCGCGCCCTCGGCGGTGATGACCTTCGAGCCGCATCCCCGCTCGGTCTTCCGCCCCGACGACGCGCCCTTCCGCCTGTCGCCCTTCCGCGTCAAGGCCCGCCACATCGAGGCGCTGGGGGTCGACCTGCTGTTCGTCTGCCATTTCGACGAGAGCTTCCTGCACAAGACCGCCGACGCCTTCATCCAGGAGGATCTGGTGGCCGGGCTGGGCGTGCGGCACGTCGTCTGCGGCTACGATTTCCTGTTCGGCCACGGCCGCGGCGGCGACCCCGCCCTGCTGCGGCAGGCCGGTGCGGCCCACGGCTTCGGCGTGACCGAGGTCGGGCCGGTGTCCGACGACGCGGAAAGCGTCTATTCCTCCACCCGCGTGCGCGACGCGCTGGTCGCCGGCAACCCGCGCGAGGCGGCCCGGCTGCTCGGCTCCCCCTGGGAGATCGAGGGCCGCGTGGAGCATGGCGACCACAAGGGCCGCACCATCGGCTTCCCCACCGCCAACGTCGAGCTGGCCGACTATCTGCGCCCCGCCTTCGGCGTCTACGCGGTGCGCACCGGGGTGGACCAGGGGGCGGGCACGGTCTGGCGCAACGGCGTCGCCAACCTGGGCCGCCGCCCGACCGTGGGCGGAACGGTGGAGCGGCTGGAGACCCACATCCTCGACTTCGATGGCGACCTCTACGGCCAGCATCTGCGCGTCCAGCTCATCGAGTTCCTGCGGCCGGAGCGCAAGTTCGGCAGCTTCAACGAGCTGAAGGACCAGATCGTCCAGGACGCCGCGGCGGCCCGCGCCGTTCTCGCCCAAGAACCGCCGTCGGAAGGCTGAGCGACATGGACCGCGTGATCCTCCTATTGTTCATCCTGAACCAAGGCGGCCCGACCACCATCGAGTTCCAGACGATGGAGCAGTGCAAGGCCGCCGAGCCCGCCATCGTCCAGGCCTACCGCGAGATGACCGGCAACCCGGTGCTGACCCGCTGCATCGCGCTGGCGCTGCCGGGGAAGTGAGCCCCATGGACCGCCCACGGCGTTCCGGGTAACCTGACAGACGGATTCCACCGGGAGGGTCCCATGCCCGACGGCCGCCTCTACGACACCGACTGGTACGCCTGGACCCTGGAGCAGGCCGCCGCCCTTCGTCGCATGGCCGAGACGCGCGTCAACTCCGAGTTGGATCTGGAGAATCTGGCGGAGGAGGTCGAGAGCTTGGGCCGCAGCCAGGAAAGCGCGCTGGTCAGCGCCCTCACCCATATCATCGAACATCTGCTGAAGCTGGAGCATTCACCGGCCCTGGCACCACGCAACAAATGGATGCTCAGCGTCGTGGAGCAGCGTGGCCGGGCGGTCTACGCGCTGGAGGACAGTGGCACCCTGGCGCGCAAGGCGCCCGATCTTCTCCCGAAGGCGTGGAAGCAGGGGCACCGGCTGGCGGCCAAGGCTCTGGAGCTGTTCGACGGCGTGGCGCCCGAAGCCCTTCCCACCGATTGCCCCTACAGCCTCGCCCAGATTCTGGGCGACGACTTCATCCCGGCCAACCGGCACGGGCTGGGCTGACCGGCAAGGACCGGCCATTGCGATTCGCACGCCGCGGGGCTACACACGGGGCAGTTTGAGCCTCCCTGGGAGCCGTTAGGCCATGACCACCGCCGCCCTGCCCGCCCCTGTCAATGGTGATCGGGCCACCATCGCCGCCACCGCCGCGAAGATCCTGCTGGAAATCAAGGCGCTGCATTTCAACGCCGAGACGCCCTTCATCTTCACCTCCGGCTGGGCGAGCCCGGTCTACACCGACTGCCGGCGCATCGTGTCCTTCCCGCGCGCCCGCAAGGCTCTGATGGACTTCGCCGTCCAGACCATCGAGCGCGAGATCGGCTACGAGAGCATCGACGCGGTGGCCGGCGGAGAGACGGCGGGCATCCCCTTCGCCGCCTGGATCGCCGAGCGGCTGGAGCTGCCCATGCAGTATGTCCGCAAGAAGCCGAAGGGCTTCGGGCGCAACGCCCAGATCGAGGGCGTGCTGACCGAGGGGCAGCGGGTCATCCTGGTCGAGGACCTTGCCACCGACGGCAAGAGCAAGGAGAACTTCGTCACCGCGCTGCGCAACGGCGGCGCCACGGTGACCGACAGCTTCGTGATCTTCCATTACGGCATCTTCCCGCAGTCGAAGACCAACATGGACCGCATCGGCGTCCGCCTGCACGAGCTGTGCACCTGGTGGGACGTGCTGAAGGTGGCCCGCGAGAACCAGTACTTCGACGAGAACACCCTGTCGGAGGTCGAGAAGTTCCTGAACGACCCGGTCGGCTGGTCCGCCGCCCACGGCGGCAAGGCCAGCTTCGACTGACGCCGCCCGGAGGCGCCGCGCCTTGACCGCACCGCCCACACCGCTAATATCCCGCGCGATGCTGCATCCGGCGTGGGTCATGGCGCGTATGGCGCGAATTACCAACCCGGCCTCCTGAGGGGGGCCGGGACCGCCTCGTTTGTGCGTGCGTCGGGGGCCTGACCGCTGCCGCCCGACGGTTCTGCTTCAGGTTCAGGATATCCCCGACATGACCCGCGACTACAAGTCCACCGTCTTCCTGCCCCGCACCGACTTCCCCATGCGCGGCGGCCTGCCCACCAAGGAGCCGGAGCTGCTGAAGCGCTGGGAGGACATGGGCCTCTTCCAGCGGCTGCGCGAGACGGCGAAGGGCCGTGAGAAGTTCGTCCTGCACGACGGCCCGCCCTACGCCAACGGCAACATCCACATCGGCCACGCCGTCAACAAGGTGCTGAAGGACGTCATCGTCCGCTCGCGCCAGATGCAGGGCTTCGACTCCAACTACGTCCCCGGCTGGGACTGCCACGGCCTGCCCATCGAGTGGAAGATCGAGGAGAAGTACCGCGCCGAAGGCAAGGACAAGGACGAGGTTCCGCTCAACCAGTTCCGCGCCGAGTGCCGCCAGTTCGCCCAGAAATGGGTGGACGTGCAGGCCGGCGAGTTCCGCCGCCTGGGCGTCGAGGGCAACTGGGCCGACCCGTACCTGACCATGACGCTGCCCGCCGAGGCGCAGATCGTCCGCGAGATCCACAAGTTCGCCATGAACGGCGGCCTCTACAAGGGCGCCAAGCCGGTCATGTGGTCGGTGGTGGAGAAGACCGCGCTGGCCGAGGCGGAGATCGAGTACCACGACCACACCTCGACCACCGTCTTCGCGCGCTTCGCCATCTGGGGCTCGCCGGCGCCGGAGGTCGACGACGCCAACATCGTCATCTGGACGACCACCCCCTGGACCCTGCCGGGCAACCGCGCCATCGCCTTCGGCGACGAGATCGAATACGCGACCTACAAGGTGCTGGCGGTCGAGGAGGGCAGCCTCGCCGAGGTCGGCGAGCGGCTGGTCATCGCCACCGCGCTGGCCGAGAGCGTCTTCAAGGAAACCAAGATCACCGACGCGCGGCTGCTGCACCGCTTCCCCGGCTCGCGTCTGGCCGGCGGCTACTGCCACCACCCGCTGACCCGCAGCGGCTACGACTTCAAGGTGCCGCTGCTGGCCGGCGACTTCGTCACCACCGACGCCGGCACCGGCTTCGTCCACATAGCACCCGGCCACGGCGAGGACGACTTCCACCTCGGTCAGGCCAACGGCATCGAGGTGCCGCAGACGGTCGGCGAGGACGGGCGCTACTACGACCACGTCCCGCTGTTCGCCGGCCTGCGCGTCTACACCGCCGAAGGCAAGCCGGGCGAGGCCAACGGCGCCGTGCTGAAGGCCTTCCAGGAGGTCGGGGCGCTGCTCGCCAAGGGCCGGATCAAGCACAGCTACCCGCATTCCTGGCGGTCCAAGGCTCCGCTGATCTTCCGCACCACGCCGCAGTGGTTCATCTCCATGGAGACGAACGACCTGCGCAAGACGGCGCTGCAGGCGATCTCCGACACGACGTGGTTCCCGGCCCAGGGCGAGAACCGCATCCGCGCGATGATCGAGCAGCGCCCGGACTGGTGCATCAGCCGCCAGCGCGCCTGGGGCGTGCCCATCGCCCTGTTCGTCCGCAAGGACAACGGCGCGATCCTGCGCGACGCCGAGGTGTTCAACCGCATCGCCGACGTCTTCGAGAAGGAAGGCTCCGACGCGTGGTTCGCCCGCCCGGCGCAGGACTTCCTCGGCAACGCCTACCGCGCCGACGATTACGAGCAGGTCAAGGACATCGTCGACGTGTGGTTCGAGTCCGGCTCGACCCACGCCTTCGTGCTGGAGCAGCGGCCCGAGCTGAAGTGGCCGGCCTCGCTGTACCTTGAAGGCTCCGACCAGCACCGCGGCTGGTTCCACTCCTCGCTGCTGGAAAGCTGCGGCACGCGCGGCCGCGCGCCCTACGACGCGGTGCTGACGCACGGCTTCACGCTCGACGAGCAGGGCCGCAAGATGTCCAAATCGCTGGGCAACGTGGTCGCCCCGCAGGAGGTCTGCGACAAGTACGGCGCCGACATTCTGCGCCTCTGGGTGGTCAGCACCGACTACACCGAGGACCAGCGCATCGGTCCGGAGATCATCAAGTACCAGGCGGACCATTACCGCCGCCTGCGCAACACGCTGCGCTACATCCTCGGCGCGCTGGCCGACTATGCCCCGGCCGAGCGCATCGCCGTGGCGGAGATGCCGGAGCTGGAGCGCTGGGTCCTGCACCGCCTGTCGGAGCTGGATGCCCTGGTCCGCGCCAAGATCGAGGCCTACGACTTCCACGACCTGTCGGTGGCGATCCACAATTTCTGCGCCGTGGAGCTGTCGGCCTTCTATTTCGACGTCCGCAAGGACAGCCTCTACTGCGACGCGCCGGGCTCGGTCCGCCGCCGTTCGGTCCGCACGGTGATGGAGCATCTGCTCTCCACCCTGACCGCGTGGCTGGCCCCGATCCTCTGCTTCACCGCGGAGGAGGCGTGGCTGGCGCGGCCCGAGGGCCTGACCGGCACCGAGGGCTGGAGCGAGGAGAGCGTCCATCTGCGCGTCTTCCCGGCCATCCCGGCGGAGTGGCGCAACGACGATCTCGCCGCCAAGTGGGAGTCCATCCGCACCGTCCGCCGCACCGTCACCGGCGCGCTGGAGCTGGAGCGGGCCAACAAGAAGATCGGCTCGTCCCTGCAGGCCAACCCGACCGTCTTCGTGGACGCGGCGACCAAGGCATTGCTCGACGGCGTGGACTTCGCCGAGATCTGCATCACCTCGCAGATCACCGTGGCGGAGGGCACGGCCCCCGAGGGAGCGTTCGTCCTGCCGGACGTGGCCGGCATCGCGGTGGTGCCCGGCCTCGCCGAAGGGGGCAAGTGCGAGCGCTGCTGGAAGATCCTTCCGGAGGTCGGCACAAACGCCGCACACCCGACGCTGTGCCTCCGTTGCGCCGAAGCCGTGGACGCGGAACCGGCGTTCTGATTGGGCTTGGCGGTTGAGCCGGCCCCCCACCCAACCCTCCCCCTGCGCAGCGGGGGGAGGTCGGGAGGGGGGCCCGACGCGACCACCCCACCCCACTATTCCCTCGGAGCACTCCATGAGCAGCCTCTCCACGTCCGGCAGCCGCGGCTACACGGTCTTCGGCCTGTCCGTCGCCGCGCTGGTGGTGGTCCTCGACCAGCTCACCAAATGGTGGATCCTCGACGTGGTCATGCAGCCCTATCCACGGGTCATCGAGGTCACGCCCTTCTTCAATCTCGTGCTGGCCTGGAACACCGGGGTCAGCTTCGGCACCTTCGGCAGTTCCCACGCCTGGATGCCCTATGTGCTGGCCGCGGTGGCCTTCGCCATCGTGGTGGCGCTGCTGCTCTGGCTGCGGCAGGCCGACCGGCGCTACCTCGCGCTGGCGCTGGGGATGGTCATCGGCGGGGCCATCGGCAATGTGATCGACCGGTTCCTCTACGGGGCCGTCGCCGATTTCCTCGATTTCCACATCGGGGGGTGGCATTTCTGGGCCTTCAACGTGGCAGACAGCGGAATCAGCGTCGGCGTGGCGCTTCTCGTGCTGGATGGGCTGTTCGCCGGCCGCGAAAAGTCGTAATAGTTCACGCGACGGAGCCGCTATAAGGGACGCGGCCCGACGACAAGCGGCCTGACGACTAGACGACGGGACTCGAACGTGACCATGCTTTCCTTCGCCTCCTCCATCGCGCGGCGCTCCACCCGTTCCCTGGGGCGGGGCCCGCTGCTGGGCTTGGCGCTCGTCGCGCTGGCGCTCACCGGATGCTCCGACGTCCGCCGCTCCATCGGCCTCGACCGCACGAGCCCGGACGAGTTCACGGTCGTGTCCCGCGCGCCGCTGACCATGCCGCCGAGCCTCGCCCGCCTGCCGGAGCCGCGCCCCGGCGCGGCGCGGCCGCAGGACGCCACGTCGGCCGCGGTGGCCGCCGCCTCGGTCTTCGGCGGCTCCTCCCGCGCCACGGCCGCCACCGCCGCCGCCGGACACACGGCGGGCGAGTCGGCGCTGATCGCCCAGGCCGGCGCCAAGAGCGGCATCGAGCCGGGCATCCGCAACAAGGTCGATCAGGAGACGACCCAGCTCGTCGTCGCCGACAAGAGCTGGATCGACTCCCTGCTGTTCTGGCAGACGCAGGAGCAGCCCTATGAGGTCGTCGATCCGAAGAAGGAGAACCAGCGCCTGCGCGAGGCCCAGGCCACCGGCAAGGCGCTGAACGACGGCACCGTCCCGACCATTGAACGCAAGCGCCGGGCGCCGCTGGAAGGGCTGTTCTAAGCCGATTTCAGAGCCCCGGTTCGGGGCCCCAACTCGGGGCATTGTTCCGGGCGCTTCGCCGCACCAGTATCTAGGGGGCGTTCCCAGACGGGGACGCCCCCTTTTGCATTCCCGTCCCCTTCGCTCCCAACGAGAGGCCCATGCTCCCCAACGGCCCCACCGCCCCGCCACCCTGGAAGCGGCCCTGGCGCCGGCTTGCCGCCGCGGGCGTCCTGGCGTTCGCCGTGACTGGCGCCCTGACCGGCGCCATCCCCGCCGCCATCACGCCCGCCTTCGCCGCCGAGAAGGGCGTCTTCTTCCCGGAGACCTTCACCCTGTCCAACGGCATGCAGGTCGTGCTGGTGACCAACCAGCGCGTGCCGGTGGTCACCCACATGGTCTGGTACAAGGTGGGCGCGGCGGACGAGCCGCGCGGCGTCTCGGGCATCGCCCATTTCCTGGAACATCTGATGTTCAAGGGGACGGAGGAGGTTCCGCCCGGCGCCTTCTCCCGCATTGTCGCCAAGAACGGCGGGCGCGACAACGCCTTCACCTCCTGGGACTACACCGCCTATTTCCAGAACGTGGCGCGCGACCGGCTGGAGCTGGTGATGAAGATGGAGGCCGACCGCATGTCGAACCTCCGCCTCACCGATCAGGTGGTTTATCCGGAGCGTGACGTCATCATCGAGGAGCGCCGCCAGCGCATCGAGAACGAACCCGCCGACCGCATCGGCGAGCAGGTCAACGCCACCCTCTACGTCCACCATCCCTACGGCACCCCGATCATCGGCTGGCCGCAGGAAATGGCCACCCTGACGCGGGAGGAGGCGGAGTCCTTCTACAAGAGCTGGTACGCGCCCAACAACGCCGTGCTGGTGGTGTCCGGCGACGTGACGGCGGAGGAGCTGAAGCCGCTCGCCGAGAAATACTACGGCAGCATCGCCGCCCGCCCGGTGCCGGAGCGCGTCCGCGTGCAGGAGCCGCCGATCAGCGCCGCCCGCCGGGTCATCCTGCGCGACGACGAGGTGCGCCAGCCCTCGATCCGCCGCAACTGGCTCGCGCCCTCCTACCGCACCGACAAGGAGGGTTACGCCTACCCGCTCCAGGTGCTGTCGGAGATCATGAGCGGCGGCCCGACCTCCCGCCTCTACCGCAGCCTCGTCGTCGAGCAGCGCATCGCCACCTCGGCCTGGCTGGGCTACAGCCCGTCGTCCTGGGACATGACCTCGCTGGCGGCGGGCGCCTCGCCGGCCCCCGGCGTGACCATGGAGAAGCTGGAGGCGGCGCTGGAGGCCGACATCCGGACGCTCGTTGAGAAGGGCGTGACGGAGGAGGAGGTGGCCACCGCCAAGAAGCGCATGCTGGCCGAAGCCGCCTACGCCCGTGACAGCCTGACCGGCCCGGCCCAGACGCTGGGCGCCGCCGTCGCCACCGGCCAGAGCATCGACGACGTGGAGAGCTGGCCGGTGCGCATCGACGCGGTGACCGCCGATCAGGTCAACGCCGCCGCTCGCGCCGTTCTGGGCCAGACCAACCACGTCACCGGCCTTCTGCTGCCGCTCCAGGACAAGGGAAGCTGAGATGATCCTCCTATCCAAGCGCCTCATGTCCAAGCGCGTCTTCGGCGCCTGCCTTTTCCTTTTCGCCTTCGCCATCGCCACTCCGGCAACCGCCATCGAGATCAAGCGGGTGGTCAGCCCCGGCGGGATCGAGGCGTGGCTGGTCGAGGACCACAAGGTTCCCATCATCGCCCTGGAATGGGCCTTCGAAGGGGCCGGCGCGTCCGACCCCAAGGGCAAGGAGGGCCTCGCCAACCTCGCCGCCCGCACGCTGGACGAGGGCGCCGGCCCCTATGACAGCCAGGCCTTCGCCGCGCGGCTTCAGGACAACGCCATCGCGCTGGGCTACGACGCCGGGCGCGACGGCTTCGGCGGCAGCCTGCGCACGCTGAGCGACCGCCGCGACGAGGCGTTCGAGCTGACCCGCCTGTCGCTGGCCGAGCCGCGCTTCGACGCGGAGGCGGTGGAGCGCATGCGCGCCGCCGTGCTGTCCAGCCTGCGCCGCGATCAGGCCGATCCCAACTACGTCGGGCGGCGGCTGTTCTACTCCACCGCCTACCCCGACCATCCCTACGGCGACGAGATCCGCGGCACGCTGGAATCGCTGCCGACGATCACCCCGGACGATCTGCGCGGCTTCGTGAAGACCGGCTTCGGTCGCGACCGTCTGGTCGTCGCCGCGGCGGGCGACATCACGCCGGAGGATCTGGGCCGCGCGCTCGACCATGTGTTCGGCGGTCTGCCGGCCACCTCCACGAACGCCGCCATCCCCGACGTCGAGCCGAAGGGATTGGGCGAAACGCTGGTCGCCACCCGGCCGACCGCGCAGACCGTCATGCTGATGGGCCAGACCGGGCTCAAGCGCGCCGACCCCGACTGGTACGCGGCAACCGTGATGAACTATGTCCTGGGCGGCGGCGGCTTCGGCTCCCGCCTGATGGAGGAGGTGCGGGAGAAGCGCGGCCTCAGCTACGGCGTATACAGCTACCTGATCCCGATGGACCATTCCGCGCTGGTCATGGCCGGCGGCAACACGGTGAACGCCAAGGCCGGTCAGGCGCTGGACATCATGCGCCAGGAATGGAAGCGCATGGCCGACCAGGGCGTGACGGAGGAGGAGCTGGCCGACGCCAAGACCTACCTCACCGGCAGCTTCCCGCTCCAGCTCAGCAGCACGCAGGCGATCGCAGGCATCCTGCTCCAGGTCAAGCGCGACGAGTTGGGCATCGACTATCTCGACCGCCGCGACACCTTCATCAACGGCGTCACCCAGGCCGACGTGCAGCGCGTCGCCAAGCGGTTGCTCGACCCCAACCGACTGCTGACCGTGCTGGTCGGCCGTCCGGAAGGCGTGACCGCGACGCGGACGATCGACGGAGGGAGCTGAGGAACGTTGTCGCGGCGAGCCCCCTCCCGACCTCCCCCCGCTTCGCAGGGGAAGGGTTGGGTGGGGGCCCGCCGCGACCACACCCCTCACGCCAAGTCCGGCTGGCTCCCCGGAAAGCGCGGATCGCCGGGATCAATGGGGCGGCCCGGCACCTTGCCGGGGATGATCCCCACCTGATCGGGCCGCTCATCCTCGCGGCGTTCCTCCTCTGCTGGAACCGGCGGATTCTGTTCGGGTTTGTTCGGATCGCTCATGGTCACCTCCTGTCCCGAAAAGAACACAGGGCGGCGGTTGCCGGTTTCATCCACCGCCCCGCATAGTCCGCTCCACCTAGCCCTTTGTGCACGTTGGATGCGCCGCTTTGGCGCGTACCCGGCGCGCACCGATCGGTGCTAGGCTCCGCGCACGCGAGAAGGAGGCAAAATCCCAATGTCAGCGCTCACCCGTTCGCCCGCCTGGGAAGCCCTGGCCCGTCATCGCCAGGACGTTTCGACCCTCCATATGCGCGACCTGTTCGCCGCCGACGCCGACCGCTTCAACCGCTTCTCCCTGGAAGCCTGCGGCCTGCTGTTCGATTATTCGAAGAATCGCATCACCGGAGAGACTCGGACCCTTCTGCTCGACCTCGCCCGCCAGCAGGATGTGGAAGGCTGGCGCGACCGCATGTTCGCCGGGGAGCGGATCAACATCACCGAGGACCGCGCCGTCCTGCACACCGCGCTGCGCAACCGCTCCAACCGCCCGGTCATGGTGGACGGCCAGGACGTGATGCCGGAGGTGAACGCCGTTCTGCACCGCATGGAGCGCTTCGTCCGGCAGGTCCGCGACGGCGCCTGGACCGGCTACACCGGCCACCCGATCACCGACATCGTCAATATCGGCATCGGCGGGTCCGACCTCGGCCCGGTGATGGTGACGGAGGCGCTGACCCCCTACCTGCACCCGCAGATCGGCGTGCATTTCGTCTCCAACGTGGACGGCACCCACATCAGCGAGACGCTGGAATGGCTGGACCCGGAGACGACGCTGTTCGTCATCGCGTCCAAGACCTTCACCACCCAGGAGACGCTGACCAACGCCCACACCGCGCGGCGCTGGTTCCTGGAGAGCGCCGGCGACCCCGCCCATGTCGCCAAGCATTTCGTCGCCGTCTCCACCAACGAGGCGGAGGTGCGCAAGTTCGGCATCGACCCGACCAACATGTTCGGCTTCTGGGATTGGGTCGGCGGGCGCTATTCGCTGTGGTCGGCGATCGGGCTGTCCATCGCGCTCGGCATCGGCATGGACCGCTTCTACGAGCTGCTGGCCGGCGCACACGACATGGACGAGCATTTCCGCACCGCGCCGCTGGAGCGCAACATGCCGGTGCTGATGGCGATGCTCGGCGTCTGGTACGTCAATTTCTGGGGCGCCAAGTCCCACGCCGTGCTGCCCTACGACCAGTATCTGCACCGCTTTCCCGCCTATCTCCAGCAGTTGGACATGGAGAGCAACGGCAAGACGGTGGACCGGCAGGGCGTGCGGGTGGACTACGCCACCGGCCCGGTGGTCTTCGGCGAGCCCGGCACCAACGGCCAGCACGCCTTCTACCAGCTCATCCACCAGGGGACGGAGCTGGTGCCCGCCGACTTCCTGGCCCCGGCGGAGACCCACAACCCCGTCGGCGACCACCACCGCATCCTGCTGTCGAACTTCTTCGCCCAGCCGGAAGCCCTGATGCGCGGCAAGACCGCCGACGAGGTGCGCGCCGAGATGGCCAAGTCCGGCAAGCCGGCCGAGGCCATCGAGCCGCTGGTCCCCCACCGCGTGTTCGAAGGCAACAAGCCGTCCAACAGCATCCTGTTCAAGAAGCTGGACCCGCACACGCTCGGCGCCCTGATCGCGCTGTACGAGCACAAGGTGTTCGTCCAGGGCATCGTGTGGAGCATCAACAGCTTCGACCAGTGGGGCGTGGAGCTGGGCAAGCAGCTGGCCGGCAAGATCCTGCCCGAACTCCAGACCGGGCCAACCGCCGCGCTGGGGCACGACAGCTCGACCAACGGGCTGATCGGCTGGTACCGCAAGCACCGCTGAGCGACAGCAAGCAGCCTTAAGGTTTTATTGTCAAAGGGGAGAATCAACCATAAAGTCGTCTTCACGGATCACTCTATCCGTGAAGGTTGCTGCAATGGACGCTTTATCCCCTTTGGCTGGCGCCCCAGCCATTGCCACTGCGAGAACCACGTCGGCTGGCCAAGGTGCCGGAAGCGGCTCCCCTGGAGCGGCAACGACCGCCGCCACCACGGGGGTTAAGGACACGCTGTCCTTGAGCACCCTGGCGGCGAGCTTGAAGGGGCCTTCGCTGGACCTGTTCAACAAGCTGAAGCAGAACGAGCGCACCCTGCTCGGCGACCTCGTGGACAGCGGCAAGGTCACCGGGGACGACGTGAACAACGCGCTGATGGGCAGCCTGAAAATGGCTCGGTCCACGGCCTTCATGAACGGAGGCCGGATGTTCGAGTCCCAGAATCGCGGCCTCTTCGCCCGCGCCGACACCGTCACGGCGGATGAGATGCTGAGGGCGACGGACGACACGCTGGCCCGGCGCAAGGAACTGGTCGCGCGGCTGGGAGAATTGGACAAGAACGGCCAGGGCGGCTCCGACGACTATGGCGAGATCCTGCGCGCCCTTTCGGGGGTGGAACCCGGCGCGGATGCGCAGGGTCCCGGGCGGGTCAACGGCCCTCCCCGCTCGACCCGCCTCATCTCACCCTATTACATGAAGCTGGGCGATCCTTTTCTCATCCGCAGCGGCGAAGAGGAAGCGGCGAGCAGCAAGCTGAAGGAGGCCGGGGTCTCCCTGTCCAGCCTCACGGACGCCGCCCGCGGCATGGCCGAGGACGATGTGGCTGGCATGGTGAAGGAACAGGCATCGGATAGGGCCGAGATCATGCGGCGGAACAACGGCTGACCCTTTGCGACGGGATGAGGTCCGGGTTGGATGCACAAGGCACCGGCCATCCAGATGCCGCGCCCTTCGATCCGCCAATTTGGTGCAATCGCTTGTAGCGCCAGCAATCCTCCACCGCCACGCTTTTCCGGACCGCTTCGAAAGCCCCCGTGCGTGTGGAGACGCTGATGCCCATCCTGAAATTCATCGAGGTCAACGCCGCCAAGGCCATCCTGGCGGAAGCCAAGCCGAAGAACATCACCTTCGGCGGCGGCAAGCTGAACATCGGCATCGGCGTCGAGTTCGATAAGGAGTTCATCGAAAAGCTCCAGGACGATCCGCTGTCCTGGCAGAAGCTCCAGGATGCCGCCTCCTCCGCCTACAAGGACTTCATCGCCGAGGCGGTCGCCGAAGTCACCAAGACGGACAAGGTGATCGGCCGTCTGGTCGGCGATCCCACCATGCAGAAGGCCGCGGCGGATGTCTGCTACGCCGGCCTCAAGATGAAGGCGTCCAACCTGACCACGGCGGTGGACGCCAACGTCAAGAAGGCGTGGGCGCAGATCATCAAGACCAACAAGGACTACAGCAAGTACAAGTGGCGGGCCGCCGTCCATGTCGGCCTCCAGATCGGCGGTGTGGCGATCTCCGCCGCCGGGATCGGCGGGGCGGTGGCGACCGGCGGGGTGTCCGCGGTCATCGGCATCTACGGCATGGTCAAGAGCTGCCTCGGGCTGTTCAAGGACCTCGTCAAGCTCTGGCTGTCCGCCGAGAAGTTCCGCACCGCGATCAACGGGCAGGTCACCAAGCTCGTCAAAGCCTACAACGCGAAGAAGTCGGTGGCGCGCAACAGCTCCGACTCCGCGAAGGAGGTCATCAACGCGGTCTTCGGGACGGAACTCGGCACGATCGGGAAATGTCGCGGCGACATCAAGCAGTATCTGAGCAAGCTCGACGGCGTGGATGTGAAGTCCCACGAAATCTCGCGGGAACTCGGCAAGGTGATGTCCAAGCTCGACCGGGCGATGAAGGACATGAAGACCGTCGCCAGGAACAACAAGGCGCTGGCTGCGGCGCTGCCCAAGCTGGAAGAGCAGATCAACGACCTGATCGTCAAGATCGTCGCCAAGCAGGAGATGATCAACGAAGGCCGCGACTGGGCGAACCGGATGGACGAGGCGCTGGAGCTGCTGGAGAAGGGCAAGCCGGGCTGGCTGAAGGTTTTCGACAAGTCGCTCGTCCTGCTCGATCTCGGCCTCTCCTTCACCGACCTGTCCGCCCAGGCCGACAAGATCGTGGAAATCGCCTGGGGCGCCGCCCAAGCCGCGGAGGAGCTCTACGACGACATCAGCGAGGCGGTCGCCTGACCGGGAACGGACTCGCCACAGAGACACAATGGCATGGAGAGCCGGGGCATGGAGGGCCGGGGCATGGAGGGCCGGCGGTCGCCTCCCTCCATGCCTTTGGGGAAGACCCGAGACGCCCCCCGCAGGAAGCCCTTGTGCGGCGCGGCGATCCGGCGTAGGGTGCAGGCCATGAACCCCGTGCGCCTCACCTCTCCCGCCCTTCTGGGGCGATTTTGGTACCGCTGGTACACACCGGCGGCCTAGGTATCGCACACCCACGATGCACCCGAAGCCGCCCGACCCGAGGCGGCTTTTGTGTTTTCAGCACGCGGTGCACGCAAAATCCTCCTGACGGTCACGGCGGCCTCCCTTACCAACCGGAGGTCCCATCATGTCCGATTTCGATTTCGACGTCGTCACCGGCCCGTCCCGTGCCAGCTGCCCCGCCACCCCCAGCGAACCGGAAACGCCGGAGGACGGCCACCCCGCCGACAAGACCGGCCCGGCGTGACCGCCCCCGGACTGGAACCGCCCCGCCCTTCCCGCCTCGCTACGGCGATGGGGAGAAGCGGGGCGGCCCACAAGTGGCCATGTGACCGGCGCCGCGGTGGCGAGGCCGAGCTGGCCCAGTTGCGCGTCGAAGAAGCCGTTGCAGGCCAGCAGCGACTCCGGGGCCGCCGCGGTGGACTGCGCGGTGTCTGGACGGCATCGCCACCGACATCGCCGCCGGCCTGCTGAAGGGGTTGAAGAGGCTGCTCGCCGGGGCCTGAGGCCCGCCGCGCCGGTTCGCCGCCCACGCCCCCGCTCATGGTGGCATTCCCGGCGTGAGCCTACTATATTTGGCGCATGCCCATCCGTATGCTGCCCGACACGCTCGTCAACCGAATCGCCGCCGGCGAGGTGATCGAGCGGCCCGCCGCCGCCGTCAAGGAACTGGTGGAGAACGCCATCGACGCCGGGGCCACCCGCATCGACGTGGTGGTGCGCGACGGCGGCAAATCACTCATCACCATCACCGACGACGGCTGCGGCATGGGGCCGGACGAGCTGGCGCTCGCCGTGGAGCGGCACGCCACCTCCAAGCTGCCGTCCGACGACCTGCTCGACATCCGCTCGCTGGGCTTCCGAGGGGAGGCGCTGCCCTCCATCGGGGCGGTCAGCCGCCTGACCCTGACCAGCCGCCCGCGCGGCGCCGACAGCGCCTGGGCGCTGACCGTGGACGCGGGCCTGAAGGGCGCCCCTCAGCCCGCCGCGCTGGCCCAGGGCACCCGCGTGGAGGTGCGCGACCTGTTCGCCGCCGTGCCCGCCCGATTGAAGTTCCTGAAGGCCGCCCGGACCGAGTTCGACCACATCGGCGACTGCATCGAACGGCTGGCCATGGCCCACCCCGGCGTGGCCTTCACGCTGGACGGCGACAACCGCTCGACGCTGCGCCTGTCGGCGGCGCAGGGCGACCTGCTCGACGCCCGGCTGACCCGGCTGGGCGCCCTGATGGGGCGCGACTTCCAGGACAACGCCGTGCCGGTGCAGGCGGCGCGCGAGGGGGTGACGCTCGCGGGCTGGATCGGCCTGCCCACCCTGCACCGCCCCACGGCCCGCCACCAGCATCTGTTCGTCAACGGCCGCCCGGTGCGGGACAAGCTGATGGTCGGCGCGGTGCGGGCGGCCTACGCCGATTTCCTGCCGCGCGACCGTCACCCCATGCTGGCGCTGTTCCTCGACCTCGACCCGCAGGAGGTGGACGTGAACGTCCATCCCGCCAAGGCGGAGGTGCGGTTCCGCGACCAGGGCCTGGTGCGCGGGCTGATCGTCGGAGCGTTGAAGCACGCGCTGGCCGAGGCCGGGCACCGCGCCTCGACCACCGTGGGGCTGGCGACTCTGGGGGCGTTGCGCCCGGAGAGTGGAGCAGACACGGATGGAAGCATCCCATCACCCTCCCCCCTGCCCTACCGCAACCCGGCGCACCAGTCGGCGCCGTCCTGGGGGGGCGGCTACGGCTCCGTCGTGCCGCGCGGGCTGGCCGACCGGGCGACCGCCTTCCAGGCGCCCCATCAGGCGCCGCTGCCCCCCTTGCAGGGCCGCCTCGCCGGCTGGCAGGCCGCTCCCGCCGCGCGCCCGCCGGAGTACGCGGCGCAGGCCGCCGCTCCCCCGCTGGACAGCCACCCGCTGGGCGCGGCCCGCGCCCAGGTCCACAACACCTACATCGTCGCCCAGACGACTGAGGGAATCGTCATCGTCGACCAGCACGCCGCCCATGAGCGGCTGGTCTATGAGCGAATGAAAGCCGCCCTTCTGGAAGGCGGTGTGAAGCGGCAGGCCCTCCTGATCCCGGAGTTGGTGGAGCTGGACGAGCCGTCCGCCAACCGTCTGCTGGGCCGCGCCGCGGAACTGGCGGAGCTGGGTCTTGCGGTGGAGGGCTTCGGTCCCGGCTGCATCCTGGTGCGCGAAGTCCCGGCGCTGCTGGGCCAGAGCGACGTCAAAAGCCTCGTCCGCGACCTCGCCGAGGAACTGGCGGAGCTGGGGGACGCGCTGTCGCTGAAGGAACGGCTGGAGGACGTGTGCGGGACCATGGCCTGCCACGGCTCCGTCCGCGCCGGGCGGTCGCTCAGCGTCGAGGAGATGAACGCCCTGCTGCGCCAGATGGAGGCCACCCCTCACAGCGGCCAATGCAACCACGGCCGCCCAACCTATGTCGAACTGAAACTGTCCGATATCGAACGACTGTTCGGACGCCGTTAGTGTGTCGGGCCACAGTTTGGAGTTGCCCCGGCTCATCCCGACGCCGGAACCCAGGCCGACATGAGGGGGGCCTCCGCCCACCGGCTCCTCGCGATCGGCCCAGCGGCACTCGATCAGCACCTGACTTTTTCAGCGATATCCGCCAGGAGCCGACCTTGGACGGTTTTCAATGCGACGCGGCAGTGCTCAAGAGCATCAGGCTTTCCAGGAGCCGAGCAGCACCTCCAGAAAGCGCGCCGCCATCGGTGAGAGGATGGCGCCGTGTCGTCGGACGACGCCGATCGTCCGGGAAATCTTCGGGTGGCTCAGCGGGATGGTCCGGATGATGGGGTGGCCGGAGGTCGGGGTGGCGAGCTTGGGAAGCACCGCGACGCCGAGGCCCGCCTCGACGAGCCCGAGCGAACTGGCGAGGTGCGTGATCTCATAGGACCAGTTGAGCTTCAGGCCGTGCTGCGCCAGGGCGTTGTCGATCAACGCCCGGTTGCCGCTGGTCCGGCCCACGGTGATGACCCGGTGCGCCGCCAGTTCGTCCCAGCCGACCTCCTGCCGGGAGGCCAGCGGATGATCGTGCCGGCAGGCGACGACGAACGGGTCCTCGGCCAGCGGCGTGAAGTCGATGTCCGGGTGTGACGTGCCGATGAAGTTGATGCCGAAATCGGCCTCGCCGCGGGCCACCGCCTCCAGCCCCTCGTTGGCGCCGAGGTCCAGGATGCGGATGCGGATGCGCGGAAATGCGACGCTGAAGCGGCTGATCGCGTTCGGCAGGAAATAGAACACCGCCGTCGGAACGGAGGCGATGGTGATTTGTCCGCCGCTCCGCGCCCCCAGGTCGCTGATCCCCAGCAGCGATGACTCGAACTCGTCCAGGAAACGCCGGACCTTGGGGATGAAGTCGCGTCCGACCATGGTCAGGGCGACATGGCGGGTCGAGCGCTCGAACAGGGCGACGCCCAGTGTGTCCTCCAGCTTCTGGATGCGGCGGCTGAGCGCCGGCTGCGAGAGGTTCAGCAACTCGGCGGCGCGATTGAAGCTGCCCAGTTCGGCCACCGCCACGAAGGCTTTCAGATCGACCAGTTCGAAGTTCATGCCCGGCTCCGCGAGGCGGCACTCATTGATGCGTATTCCGGAATAATATCTCGAATCATTGCATTTAACAAATACAGTTCGAGGTCTGAATATCGGTTCATCGGCTTTCTTCGCCGCCACGGCGAGATCAAGAGACACCAAGCGCCATGAACCACCTGACCAGCCGCCAAATCGGCATTCCCTGTGTGATGATGCGCGGCGGGACCTCCCGCGGGCCCTTCTTCCTGGCCTCCGACCTTCCGGCATCCCCGGCGGAGCGTGACGCCCTTCTGCTCTCCGTCATGGGGGCGGGGAACGACCTGGGGATCGACGGCATCGGCGGCGGCAATCCCTTGACCAGCAAGGTCGCCATCGTCGGTCCCGCCACCCTGGCCGGCGCGGATGTGGACTATCTGTTCGCCCAGGTGCGGGTGCAGGAGGGGATCGTCGACACCTCGCCCAACTGCGGCAACATGCTCGCCGCGGTCGCCCCCTTCGCCATCGAGGCCGGGCTGGTCCCGGCCACGGACGGCGTGACGGTGGTGCGCATCCACAACGTCAACACCGGCAAGCTGATCGAGGCGCGCGTCCAGACCCCGGACGGTCGGGTGACCTACGAGGGCGGGGCCGTCATCGACGGCGTGCCCGGCACCGCGGCGCCCATCCATCTCGCCTTCCTCGACGCGGCGGGCGCCAACACCGGCCGGCTGCTGCCCACCGGGGCGCCGGTCGACCGCATCATCGGGATCGACGGAATCGGCGGGATCGAGGTGTCCTGCATCGACGCCGCCATCCCGGTGATGCTGGTCCGCGCCGCCGACCTGGGCAAGACGGGGCACGAGCCGATGGACAGCTACCGGCTCGATCGGGGCTTCATGGCCCGGCTGGAGGCGCTGCGCGTGGAGGCCGGCCGCCGCATGGGCTTCGCCAACGCCGCCGGCATGGTGATCCCCAAGCCCGTCCTGCTGGCGCCGCCGACGCGCGGCGGCACGCTGGCCGTCCGCTATTTCATGCCGCACGACTGCCACCGGGCGATGGCCATCACCGGGGCCGTCGCCACCGCGACCGCCTGCACCATCCCGGGAACCGTGGCCTCCGCGCTGGCCGGACGGATGGCCCTGCCCGGCGACGTCACCTTCGAGCATCCGGCGGGCCGGCTGACCGTCCGCCTTGAGCCGGGAGCCGGCCATTCCACCCCAACCGCCAGCATCCTGCGCACGTCACGACGCCTGTTCGAAGGAACCGTGTTCGCACGGCCACTGGACCCACCACGGGCCGCCATGGCCGCCTGACCCATAACGCACCGAGGAGGAAACGCCATGCGCCTACAAACGGGAGAGCAAACCCCGGCGCCGACCGAGCCCAAAGCCATCCATCCCAAAGCCATCTACAAGGCCCTCTATTTCCAGGTCATCGTCGGCCTGAGCCTGGGCATCCTGGCCGGCCATTTCTGGCCGGACCTCGGCGCCTCGCTGAAGCCGCTCGGCGACGGGTTCGTCAAGCTGGTCAAGATGATGATCGCGCCGGTGGTCTTCTGCACCATCGTCAGCGGCATCACCAGCCTCAACGACACCCGCGAAATCGGCAAGACGCTGGTCAAGTCGATGGCGCTGTTCTACGCGCTGACGGTGGCAGCACTGCTCATCGGGCTGGCTGCGGTCATGATCATCGAGCCCGGCGTCGGCATGCATGTGTCGGCGGCGTCGCTCGACCCCACGGTGGCGGCGCGCTACGCCAAGCAGGCGACCCCGGTCGGCTTCACCGATTTCGTGCTGCACATCATCCCGCATTCCTTCTTCGGTGCCTTCGCCGAGGGCGAGGTGCTGCCGGTGCTGCTCATCTCCGTCCTGGTCGGCTTCGGGCTGGCGCGGGTCGGCAAGGCCGGCGAGCCGGTGGTCCAGGGCATCGAATCCTTCTCCCACGTGCTGTTCGCCGCCTTCGGCTTCATCATGAAGCTGGCCCCGATCGGCGCCTTCGGGGCGATGGCCTTCACCGTCGGCAAATACGGCATCGACTCCATCGGCTCGCTCGGCCTGCTGATCCTCACCTTCTACGTCGCCTGCGGCTTCTTCCTGGTGGTCGTCATCGGCACGCTGGCACGGCTGCACGGCTTCAGCCTGTGGAAGGTGCTGCGCTACTTCCGCGAGGAACTGCTGATCGTCCTCGGCACCTCCTCCTCCGAACCGGTCCTGCCGCGCGTGCTGCAGAAGCTGGAAGCGCTGGGCTGCAAGAAAGGCGTCTCCGGCCTCGTGCTGCCCATGGGCTATTCCTTCAACCTGGACGGCACGGCGATCTACCTGACGCTGGCCTCCCTGTTCATCGCCCAGGCCTGCGACATCCACCTGTCGGCCGGCCAGATCGTCGCCATGCTCGGCGTCATGCTGCTGACCTCGAAGGGTGCTGCGGGCGTCACCGGCAGCGGCTTCGTCGCCCTGGTCGCCACGCTGACGGTGATGCCGGACCTTCCCGTGGCGGGCGTCGCGCTGCTCGTCGGCATCGACCGCTTCATGTCCGAGGCCCGCGCCCTGACCAGCATCATCAGCAACTGCGTCGCCAGCATCGTCGTCTCGATCTGGGAAAACGCCTGCGACCGCGAGGTCCTGCAGCGGGAGCTGAACCAGAGCTACGCCAGCACCGAGCGGTGCCTGGAGGAGAAGGGCGACATCACCGTCCTGCCGCTGAACGTCCGGTCCCCTGCCCAGCCGTCGCACTGATCCGGCGCAGGCCGCTCCCACGCATCGAGGACGCCACCATGAACGCTTCCACCGCCAACTTCGGGGACTGGATCGGCCGGACCGAGACCGTGTCCGACACCGTCACCCCGACTCCCTACGCCGCGCTGTCGGCCACGCTGGACCGGCCCGCCGAGCGCCCTCCGGTCGGCACCCCGCTCCCGCCGCTGTGGCACTGGCTGTACTTCCTGCCGCTGCACCGCCAGTCGGAGATCGGACCGGATGGTCATGCCAAGCGCGGCGGCTTCCTGCCCCCGGTGCCGCTGCCCCGCCGGATGTGGGCCGGCAGCCAGTTCGAGTTCCACAGCCCCCTGCGCGTCGGCGACGCCCTGACCCGGACCTCGACCATCCATGACGTGACCGAAAAATCCGGGCGCACCGGTCCGCTGGTCTTCGTCAAGGTCCGCCACGAGATCCGCCGCGCCGGCGAATCCCAGGTGGCGCTGACCGAGTTCCACGACATCGTCTACCGCGAGGCGGCCACGCCGCAGGATGCGCCGCCGGAACCGCAGCCGGCCCCGGCGGACGCGGCCTGGGAGACGCGCTGGGTTCCCGACGACGTGCTGCTGTTCCGCTACTCGGCGCTGACCTTCAACGGCCACCGCATCCACTACGACCGGCGCTACGTGACGGGGGTGGAGGGGTATCCGGGGCTGATCGTGCATGGCCCGCTGATCGCCACCCTGCTGCTCGACCTGCTGCGCCACCGGCTGCCGGAAGCCGAGGTCGCCTCCTTCCGCTTCAAGGCGGTGCGGCCGACCTTCGACATCAATTCCTTCTCGGTGTGCGGCACGCCGCTCGCCGACGGCAAGACGGTCCACCTGTGGGCCAAGGACCATGACGGCTGGCTGACCATGGACGCCACCGCGGTCCTGACGTGAGGACGCCCCCTATGAACCCCCTGTCTGGAATCACTGTCGTCACTCTGGAACACGCCATCGCCGCCCCCTTCGCGACGCGCCAGCTCGCCGACCTCGGCGCCCGCGTCATCAAGGTGGAGCGTCCCGGCGTCGGCGACTTCGCCCGCGGCTACGACGAGCGGGTGCGCGGCGTCGCCTCGCACTTCGTGTGGACCAACCGCTCGAAGGAAAGCCTGACGCTCGACGTCAAGCACCCGGAGGCGCAGGCGATCCTTAAGCGCCTGATCCGCGAGCAGGCCGACGTGGTGGTGCAGAACCTCGCGCCCGGCGCCGCGGCCCGCCTCGGCCTGTCCTACGAGGCGCTGTCCGCCGAAAAGCCGGGAATCATCGTCTGCGACATCTCCGGCTACGGCGGTGACGGCCCCTACCGCGACAAGAAGGCCTACGACCTGCTGATACAGGGCGAGTCCGGCTTCCTGTCGGTGACCGGCACGCCGGAAACGCCCGCCAAGGCCGGCCCGTCCATCGCCGACATCTCCGCCGGCATGTACGCCTACAGCAACATCCTGGCCGCACTTCTGCAACGCCAGCAGACGGGGCGCGGCTGCCGCATCGACGTCTCCATGCTGGAATCGCTGGTGGAGTGGATGAGCTACCCGCTTTACTACGCCTTCGACGGCGCGCCGCCGCCGGCCCGCACCGGCGCCAGCCACGCCACCATCTACCCCTACGGCCCGTTTCCGGCCGGCGACGGCAAGACGGTGCTGCTCGGCCTGCAGAACGAGCGCGAATGGGTGGCCTTCTGCGAGACGGTGCTGCAACGCCCCGAACTGGCGCGGGAGGAGCGCTTTTCCAGCAACTCCCGCCGCAACGCGGCGCGCGACGAGTTGCGCGGGATCATCGTGGCGGCCTTCGCCGGCCTGACCGCCGAACAGGTGGTTGCCCGGCTGGAGCAGGCCGCCATCGCCAACGCCCGGGCCAACACCATGCAGGACGTCTGGAACCACCCGCAACTGGCGGCCCGCGACCGCTGGCGCACGGTGGAGACCCAGAACGGGCCGGTGCCGGCCCTGCTGCCGCCGGGTGTAGCGAGCGACGGGAGCGCGCGCATGGATCCGGTGCCGGCGCTCGGCCAGCACACCGATTCCATCCTCGCCGAGCTGGGCTACGCGCCCGGCGACATCGCCCGGCTGCGCAACGCGAAGGCGATCTGAGCCGCGCCGCGAACGGAACGCCATTTTTTGGGAGGACCAGCACCATGCCGTCCACGATCATCGACTCCGCCATCTTCGGCGACATCTTCAGCACCCCCGCCATGCGCGCGGTCTGGTCGGACGAGAACCGAACGCGCAAATACCTGGACATCGAGGCGGCGCTCGCCCGCGTTCAGGGCCGCTTGGGCATCATCCCGCAGGAAGCCGCCGACGAGATCGTCGCCAACTGCTCCCTCGACAAGATCGACATGGCGACGCTGAAGGCGCAGACGGAGCGCATCGGCTACCCCGTGCTGGGCGTCGTTTCGCAGCTCAACGCGCTGTGCCGCGACCGGCTCGGCGAATTCTGCCACTGGGGCGCCACCACGCAGGACATCACCGACACGGCGACGGTCCTGCAAATCCGTGAAGCGCTGGACATCGTGGACGAGGATTTGACGGGCCTGTCGGCGGCCCTGGCGGATCTGGCCAAGCGCCATCGGGACACGCCGATGATCGGCCGCAGCAACCTGCAGCAGGCGGTGCCGGTGACCTTCGGCTACAAGATGGCCGGGCTGCTGTCGGCGGTGGAGCGCCATCGGGAGCGGCTGGCGCAACTCCGCCCGCGCGTGCTGATGGGCGAGTTCGCCGGAGCGTCCGGCACGCTGGCCTCCCTGGAGCATGGCGCCATGGAGACCCAGGCCGGGCTGATGGAGGAGTTGGGCCTCGCCCAGCCGGTGATCGCCTGGCACACCATCCGCGACACCATCGCCGAGGTCGGCTGCTTCCTGGGCCTGGTCGGCGGCACGCTCGGCAAGCTGTCGATGGACGTGAAGCTGATGATGCAGACGGAGGTCGGCGAGGTCTACGAACCCTACGCGCATGGCCGCGGGTCGAGCAGCACCATGCCGCAGAAGCGCAACCCGATCTCCAGCTGTTACATCCACGCGTCGATCTCCGTGCTGCGCCAGCACACGGCGGCTCTGCTCGACGCCATGGTGGCGGATCACGAGCGGTCGACCGGGCCGTGGGAGATCGAGTGGATCGTCCTGCCGGAGGCCTTCTGCCTGCTGGCCGGCGCCCTGAAACAGGCGCGGTTCGTGGTGAGCGGGCTGGAGGTCGATGCCGAGCGGATGCGCGCCAATCTGGAGATGACCAACGGGCTGGTGGCGTCCGAGGCGGTGATGATGGGGCTCGGCCGCCACATCGGGCGCGAGTACGCCCACGACCTCGTCTACGACCTCTGCCGCGAGGCGGTGCGCCAGAACCGGCCGCTGCTCGACCTTCTGGCCGAGACGCCGGAGATCAGCGCCTGCCTCAGCCGCGCCGAACTGGCCAAGCTGTGTGACCCGGCCAACTACCTCGGACAGTCCGGGGTCATGGTCGATCGTGTGCTGGCCCGCATGAACAGCTGATTGGGCCGTTCAGGACAGGCTCACGAGAACCAAGCGCAGGTTGTTGGTTGCTTCCGCCTGCGCGGTGCCTGTCGAGGACTCCTCCAGAAGGACGCTGTGGGCGCCCCGCAGAAGACGAAGCGCCGGGAAATTGCAGGAAGCCCCTGCGCTCGACGTCTGAAAGAGGGGGCTGTCAGCGGCCTTCCTCTGGCGCAAAGCGGACGGCCTTATCGTCTGAAAGGCTTCGATGGCTGCCGACAGAAGTGTGGAGAAAGGGGATCCGCGCGGCGAGGGCCGACCATGTCACCGCGGTCCGTTAAGCAAGCCAATCCGTTATGGCTCACAGGGACGGCAAGCCGCCTCCAGGGCTGCCTCATCGTCGCAACGCTCCTCGAAGCGCCGGATCCGGCCGTCGTACAGCACCCACCGGTGTTCGGTCGTCACCGTCACCGGTTTGCCGGTGGCCTTGCTGATGGCTTCAACGAGGTTCCGCGTGACGACTTGGTCGCCGTCCCTTGCGATGTCCCGCATCTCGTGCCTGGTGATCGTCCAATCCTTGGCCAACCCTTGGAAATAGCGCTGGACACCGTCCATGCCGTGGAAGGTGCCGGAAAAGGCGGCAAGAGCCGGGGACCGGCTGCAGGATATCCACTCGACGTCGGGGGCGAGATGCTCGAACAGCGGCGCCACATCACCCACGGCGTAGCGGTTGTAAAGGTCGCGGAGCAACTCGATGTCGGTCTGCGCCATGTTGCACCTCCGGCCGCCATGGGATGGTCGGAAATCATAAGGCCGGGTCCGGTGCGCCGTGTCGGCGCAAGGGCGGTGCCCCGATCGGGTGAAGGCGCTTCTCGTGACACCGTGTGGCGCACAGTCAAACCGATCGTGTCGGTCGGCAATCCCGGCTCGGTTCACGGTCCATCACCGCGACAGGACCTGCCGCATCGCCTCCGCCGTGGCGAGGTCGGCCGGGAAGAACGCCTCGATGGCCAGTTCGGACAAGGTGACGTCCACCGCCGTTCCGAACACCGTCGTGGTGCTGAAGAAGCTGAGCGTCCCGGCTTCCGTCCTGAGCCGCAGTGGAACCACCACGCCATCATGCGACGACAGCGGCTCGCCCCGGCTGCGCAGAGCCTGCCCGTCGGGCACCGGGTAGCCTTTCAACTCGCCGAGCAGCGCGACCAGCACAGGATCGGCGCTGACGTCGATCTGGCGGGTCAGCCGGTGCAAGATGTGGGTCCGCCACTGGGCGAAGTTCTCGATCCGCGGCGCCAGCCCGGAGGGATGGAGGCTGAGGCGCAGCACGTTCATCGGAGGCTGGAGAAGATCCGGAGCGGCGCCGGTGAGCAGCGGGGCGACCGCCCGGTTGGCCGCGACCAGCGTCCAGTGCCGGTCCACAGCCAGCGCCGGGTGGGGCTCGTGCCCGGTCAGCACGAGATCGACCGCCTGACGGGCGGCCCGCATCTCCGGATCGTCCAGCCCGTGTTCGGAAAAGACCGGCGCGAAGCCCGCGGCGGCGAGCAGCGCGTTGCGGTCGCGGAGCGGAATGTCCATCCGCTCCGCCAAATGGAGCAGCATGGTCCGGCTGGGCTGCGAGCGGCCCGTTTCCAGGAAGCTGACATGCCGGGTCGAGATGTCGGCTTCGCAGGCAAGGTCGAGTTGGCTCAAGCCGCGCCGCTTGCGCCACGCGCGCAGCAGTTCGCCGACCGGCTGGCGCGGCACGGTCCTCGGGGGCGGTCGGTGCCGGGTGGCGGTTTGCGGCATGGTTCCGGTCTCCCCTCCGCTGTCGTCAGGTGTTTTGCGATCGATGATACCAGCGCCGCCGATCATGCATCCAGAAAGGCCAGCAGATCGCGGTTGAAGCGGTCCATGTGCGTCAGGAACAGACCGTGCGGCGCCCCCTCGTAGATGGTCAACGTCGCGTTCGGCATCAGCTCGGCGGTTTTCCTCCCGGTGATGCCAAGCGGGCTGGAGACATCCAAATCGCCGTGGATGAGCAAGGTCGGCACGGCGATGTCCTGAAGCTCCCGTCGGAAGTCCGTGGACGTCGTCGCCCGGTGGCAGTCCAGAAGCGCCTTCATCGAGGCCTGCAAGGCCATCGATTTCACCCAGGCCATCATGCCGGGCGAACTGTCCGCCGTCATGAAGGGGCGGATGTTGTCCTCCAGCCATGCCGGAAAGTCCCGCATCAGCCAATCCGAGCGGAAGGATTCGAAGACGGCGGGATCGATTCCGTCAGGGTGGTCGTCGGTCCGGGAAAGCGTTGGTGTCATCGTGCCGACCAGAACCGTGCCGGAAACGCGGCGGTCGCCATGCCGGCTCAGATAGCGGATGATCTCCCCGCAGGACATGGAATGGCCGACCAATGTGACACCGTCCAGATCCAGCGTGTCGAGCAGGGTGGCGAGGTCGTCGGCCAGCCGGTCGAAGTCGAAACCGACTCCTGGGTCACTCGACCGGCCATGGCCGCGGCGGTCGTACGCGACGCAGCGGTAACCGCGCTCGGTCAGTGCCAGCATCTGATAGGCCCAGGAGTCGGAATTCAGCGACCAGCTGGACAGAAAGACGACGGGCTTCCCTCGTCCCCAATCCCGATAGAAGAGCCTCACGCCGTCGTCCGTGTGGATGAAGCCGGGCTGGAGCGGTTCGGCGGGAGACAGCGAAGGCGTGTTCATGGTCGGTGCTCCTGCGTTCGGGACGCTGCGGGATGGAAAAGCCGGTGCCCTAAGCACCTTCCGGAACCCGGTCCAGAAAGCCGCTCACCGAGCGGATGCGTCCATCGGCGGCCAACCGGATGAAGTCGGTGCCGCCGGCCACGGGATCGCCCCCCGCCGGAACGAGGGACCAGGAGAGGCGGACCCGGTCGTTGTGGCCGTCGGGCGTGCCATGCAGGACGAAACGGCTGTTCGGGAACCGCTGCTGCACGGCGCCGATCAGGGCGTTGATGCCGGCGTGGCCGTTCGCCTGAACCATCGGGTCAAGGTAATGCGCATCATCGCTCCAGTGTTCGACGACCAGCGCCAGCCGGCGGTTCGGATCGGTCTCGTTCCAGGCGGCGATGAAACGTTGGGCGACATGGACGGCGTTCGTCATGGCGGAACTCCTTCGTGGGGCTGCCCGGATCGGCCGGACCCCCACAGCATCGTCATTCCGTGATCCTCCTGCGATTACGTGGGAGGTAAGGGAAAAGCCCTTGATCGCGTTATCGAGCGTGCGCTGGTTGGATCATCGGAGCGCCGCATCACGGCACGCCGGTGATGATCATGGATGGAGGGGCAAGGTTTCCTCGTTACGCACGTCGTCGCGGATATCGCCGCGACGTTGTCGCAATTTCCCCATTGGACGAATAGGTTGCATCAGCGCATGGGGACATCGGCCTCTGGCCTGCGCACGAATGATGGCGGCGGAAGACAATGTTCACTCTCAAGAAGAAAGAGCAATTCGAGCAGGAAATCAAAAAAAGCCGATTTCTTGCCTCGGCAGGCCCGGTCAACACTGAGGAAGAGGCGCGTGAATTTATTGCCACGTGCAGCAGACGGGATGCGGGTCACAATTGCTGGGCCTTCCGGATCGGCGACCTCCACCGGTCCAGCGATGATGGTGAACCCGGGGGCACTGCGGGACGTCCGATTCTTCAGGCCATAGACGGCCAGCACATGGATCAGGTGGCGGTGGTGGTCAGCCGTTGGTTCGGTGGTGTGCTTCTCGGTGCGGGCGGGCTGGTGCGCGCCTATGGCGGCACCGCGTCGGCCTGTCTCCATGCCGCGGAATGCCAGCCGATCATCACCTTTGCAGTCCTGTCCGTCACGTGCGCTTTCGCCGACGAGGCCAGGATCAGGACGGGAGTTGGCGCCTTCACCGCGGCCCTTGCCGAGACCAACGGCTTCACGGCCGAAGGTGTGCAGCTTCAGATCAAGGTTCCTTGCGAGCAGTTGGACGATGTCATCCGCATGATCACCGATGTTTCCCGCGGTCAGGCCAAGGTCGACGTGGCGCAGCCGGTCTGAGCCCAAACGCTCACACCTCTGACGGGAACGCGCCACCGCCATGGTTGCCCCATCCACGAAACAGGTGTCGAGCGTGAGACTCGCCCCCGCGTTGACGGGTGTCCGGCGGATCGGGAAGGTGTTGCAGAAGGGGGTGACCGAGAGGTCCGGCTCCTCCGTGCCGTCGAGATCGACCCGTCCTGTGCCATCGACCTTCCAGTCACCGTCGGTCCGCTCGATGTTCAGGCGCGTGTGCCTGGCCGCTCCCCACCCCTCCATTCCTGGGGATACGATGCACCATCAGAAAGCGGCAACGACCGAAGAGAGCGCCTACTCCGCCACGGCGTCGCCTGGCTCGTTTCCCCCGCTCCACTCCCGAATGAGGCCGTACGCCACGGCGAGCAGCGTCGGGCCGAGGAAAATGCCGATCAGGCCGAATGCGACGAGACCGCCGACGATGCCCAGGAAAATGATGATGAAGGGAAGATCGCTGCTTCGACCGATCAGGATCGGGCGCAGGATGTTGTCGAGGCTGCCGACCAGCAGGCCGACCCAGGCCACCAGGAAGATCGCCATGCCGGTGCGGCCCTGGCTGGCCAGCCAGATCGCGGCGGGCAACCAGATCAGCGCCGGCCCCATCGGCACCAGCGTCAGGAAAAAGGTGATGAAGCCGAGGAGCAGGACGCCGGGAAGCCCCGCGATCCAATAGCCCACGGTGGCGGCGATGGCTTGAATCAGCGCGGTGCCGAGCACGCCATGGACGACCCCGTTGATCGTCTCGGCGGCGACGTCGAGGGATTGCCGCGCGCGGTCGCCGGCGATCCGCCCCACGATGCTGCGCAACCGGCGCACGGCGGTGCGACCGTCCCGATAGAGGAAGAAAGCGATCAGGACGCTCAGCGCGATCAGCGACGTCCCTGAGAGAAGGTGCCCGCCGCTCGCCAGCACCCCGTCGCGGATCTGGCCGAGATAGGGCTGGAGCGTCGTGCGCAGATTGGACTTGCCGCTCGCCAGCACGCTCCAGATCTCCTGCAGCCGGTCCCCGAGGATCGGAATGCCGACCAGCCAGTCCGGCAAGGGTGGAAACCCCTGCTCCATGGCCGCGTGAATCGTCTCGAAGACCCGGAAGACACTCTCGGACAGCTTCGTTCCAAGCGCGACGAGAGGCACCACGAGAACCGCCATGATCATCAGCGTCATGATCGCCGCGGACAGCGTCGTGCGACCGCCGAGCGCGCGCTCGATGCGCCGATGCAGCGGCCAGGTGCTGAAGGATAGGATGATGGCCCACAGGATCGCCGCGATGAAGGGGCGCAACACGACGAAGCAGCCGATCAGCAGGACCAGCATCATGGACAGGACGAGCGCCTTGCGGACATAGCTCATCTCGTGCCGCTCCGGGACCTCCGCGGCGTCGGCGTGCGGCATGAACCGGTCGTGAATGAAGTCCGCCATGGCTTCTGTCCCCTTCAGCGCGCGATGGTCCGAGCCCCGCCGGACTTGCGGACATTCATCGGGTAGGAATTCGACTGCCGCACACGCATGATATCGAGCCGGGCATGACGGCGGGATTGTCGGTGCCGTCGGATGCGCGGCCGCGGAGCGGAGCGGCGGGTTGGTCACACGCCGCTCGTCACCCCCTTGGTCGGCGCCGCACCCGGCGGGTGCATGGCTTCGTCGTACCGCGGCTTGGCGCGCTCCTCCGCCGCCGGTTCCTGGATCCGGAACCAGGCGACGTACAGCGCCGGCAGGAAGAGCAGCGTCAGCAGGGTCGCCACGATCAGGCCGCCGATGATCGCATAGGCCATGGGACCCCAGAAGACCTCCGGGGCGATGGGGATCATGCCCAGGCTGGCCGCCGCCGCCGTCAGCAGGATCGGCCGGACGCGGTGCATGGTGGCGTTGATGACCGCGTCCCAGGGATGCTCCCCGGCCTCCAGATGCTCGTCGATCTGGGCGATCATGATGACCGAGTTGCGGACGATCATGCCGATCAGCGCGACCACGCCCAGAATGGCGACGAAGCCCAGCGGCGTGCCGGTCGGCAGCAGCGCCGCGACGACGCCGATCAGGCCGAGCGGCGCCACGCTGATGACCAGGAACAGCTTCTGGAAGCTCTGAAGCTGAATCATCAGGATGGTCAGCATGACGAAGATCATGATCGGGAAGACGGCGGTGATCGAGGCCATGCCCTTGGCGCTGTTCTCCACCGTGCCGCCCGCCTCGACGGTGTAGCCGGGCGGCAGGCTGCGCCGCAGCTCGTCGACCGCCGGGGCCAGCTGCTGCACCACCGTCGCGGCCTGCAACGGGGGAACCAGATCGGCCTGGACGGTGATGGTGGGCAGGCGCGTCCGCCGCCAGACCACCGGCTGCTCCAGGTCGTAGCGCATGGTCGCGACCTCGCCCAGCGGCACGGTGCGGCCGTCCGGAATGGCGATCTGGAGGTTGCGCAGCGTCTCGATGGAGCTGCGCTCCGCGTTGGTCGCCTGGGCGACCACGTCGATCAGGTAGATGTCGTCGCGCACCTGCGTGAAGGCGGCACCCGACACCGTGGCGTTCAGCGCCTGGTTGAGCGACTTGGAGCTGATCCCCAGCAGGCGGGCCTTGTCCTGGTCCACATCGACCCGCACCACCTTCGACGGCTCGTTCCAGTCATAGTTGACCAGCAGCGTGTAGGGGTTGGTGCCGATGGTGTCGGCCATCCGGGCGGCGATGGCCCGCACCTCGCCCACGTCGGGTCCGGAGACGCGGTATTGGATCGGCCAGCCGACCGGCGGCCCCATCTCCAGCGGGCTGACCCGCGTGTTCAGATCGGAGAAGTCCTCGTTCAGCACCTTCTCCAGCCGGGCGCGGACGGCCTCGCGGACCTTGTAGCCCTTGGTCACCACCACGGCCTGCGCGAAGTAGTCGTTGGCCAGCTGCACGTCGAGCGGCAGGTAGAAGCGCACAGCGCCCTGGCCGACGTAGAAGCTCCACCGCTCGACGTCCGGGTCGGCGGCCAGCACCTTCTCGAAGCGATCCACCACCTCCTCGGTCGACCGGATCGAGGCCGTCTGCGGCAGGGTCAGATTGACCAGCAGCTCCGGGCGGTCGGAGGCGGGGAAGAATTGCTGCTGGACGAAGCGCAGGCCGAAGACCGACAGGCCGAACAGCAGCAGCGTGGCGACGATCACCACATAGCGCGCCCGCATGGCCAGGCGCAGGCTGCCCCGGAACATCCGCATCAGGCGCCCCGGTTCGCTGCCATGCTTCGCCTTCATGGTCTTGGGCAGCACGTTCACCCCGATGAGGGGCGCGAACAGGACCGCCACGATCCACGAGAACAGCAGCGCCATCGCCACCACGGCGAACAGCGTGAAGCAGTATTCCGCCGCACCGCCCTGGGCGAAGCCGATGGGAATGAAGCCGGCCACGGTGATCAGCGTGCCGGTCAGCATGGGAAAGGCCGTGGAGGTGTAGGCGAAGGTCGCCGCCTTATCCAGGCTGAAGCCCTCCTCCAGCTTGGTGATCATCATCTCCACGGTGATCATCGCGTCGTCGACCAGCAGGCCGAGCGCGATGATCAGCGCGCCCAGCGAGATGCGCTGGAGCGTGATGCCGTAGAACTCCATGCCGATGAAGGTCATGCCCAGCACCAGCGGGATGGAGGTCGCCACCACCAGCCCGGCGCGCAGGCCCAGGCTGATGAAGCTGACCACCAGGACGATGACGACCGCTTCCTTCAGCGCCTTGGTGAAGCCGGCGACCGATTCCTCCACCACCACCGACTGGTTGGCGACGAGATGGACGCCGATGCCCACCGGCAGGTTCGCCTCGACCTGCCGCATCCGCTCGCGGATGCCCTCGCCGAAGGTCAGCACGTTGCCGCCGGCCGCCATGGAGATGATCATTCCGATGGCCGGCTGCCCGTTGTAGCGGAACAGCGGCGACGGCGGGTCGGCGTAGCCGCGCCGGATGTCCGCCAGATCGGCCAGCCGGTAGAACTTGTCGTTGGCGCGCAGGCTGATGGCGCGCAGGCTGTCCTCCGACGTGAAGGCGCCGCTGACCCGGACCGAGATCTTCTCGTCGCCCGCCTGCACCACGCCGGCCGGGGCCACGGCGTTCTGCGCCTGAAGCTCGGCGATGACCTGCTCGCGGTCGATCCCCATCGCGGCCAGCTTGCGCGTCGAGAAGTCGAGGTAGATCCGCTCGTTCTGGACGCCGACGAACTGGATCTTGCCGACGTCCGGCACGCGCATCAGATCGGCCCGCGCGGTCTCCGCATAGTCCTTCAGCTCGCGGTAACTGAAGCCGTCGGCGGTGAAGGCGAAGACCGTGCCGAAGGTGTCGCCGAACTCGTCGTTGAAGGCCGGCCCCTGCACGCCCTGCGGCAGGGTGGCTTTCATGTCGGCGATCTTCTTGCGGACCTGATACCACAGGTCGGGGACCGCCTCGGCCGGCGTGTAGTCCTTCAGGTTGACGTAGACGACCGAGATGCCGGGCTTGGTGTAGCTCTTGACGTAGTCGAGATAGGGGATCTCCTCCAGCTTCTTCTCGATCGGGTCGGTCACCAGCTTCATGGTGTCCTCGATGGTGGCGCCGGGCCAGTTGGCCTGGACCACCATGGTCTTGATCGTGAAGGCCGGGTCCTCCTCGCGGCCGAGGCGCATGTAGGACATGCCGCCCGCCAGCGTCAGCGAGATGATCAGGTACCAGACGAAGGAACGGTGGCGCAGAGCCCACTCGGAGAGATTGAAGCCGGTCATGGTGCCGCCGCCGTTTCGATTTTCTGGTTGAACCGGACCCGCTGGCCTTCGCTCAGGCTGTGCACGCCGGCGGTGACCACGACGTCGCCGCGGGTCAGTCCCTCGGTGACGATGACCGGGCCATCGCCTTCCCTGGCCCTGATCACGACCGGCTGGCGCCGGACCGTCTGGGCCTCCGGGTCGACGATCCAGACGAAGCTCCGCCCGGCCTCCTCGAACAGCGCCGTTCCCGGCAGCTCGACCACCGGGGCGGGCGGCTGCTTCAGGCGGCCGATGACGGTCGCGCCCAGGCGCAGGGCGTCGGGCGGGTTGTCCAGCGCGATCCGGACGGTGTGGGTCCGGGTGACGGGATCGGCCTGGGGCGAGATCTCGCGGACGCGGCCCACCGCCGCGATGTCCGGTGCGCCGGCCAGCGAGACCTCGATCACCGGGTCCTTCGGCGCCGCCCGGATGCCGGTCTCGGCGACGTTGAAGACGGCTTCGCGCTCCTCGGGCTGGGCGACGCGCACCACCATCTGCCCGGCTTCGACCACCTGTCCGGGCTCGGCCCCGATGGTGGTCACCACGCCGTCCCGATCCGCCCGCAGCTCCGTGTAGCCGACCCGGTCGCGGGCCGATTGTAGCGCCGCCTGCGTGGCTATGACCTTGGCGTCGGCGGTGCGCATCGCCAGAAGCGCCGCATCGTACTGCGCCTGCGGGGCGTTGCCGTTGGCCAACAGCTCCCGCTTGCGGCCCTCCTCATTGCGCGCCTGCACCTGATCGGCCTTGGCGGAGGCGAGGTTCGCCTCGGCGGTCCGCAGCGCGTTGCGCTGGTCCTGGTCGTCCAGCCGCGCCAGCACGTCGCCGGCCTTGACCAGACTGCCCACATCGACCTTGCGTTCGACCAGCTTTCCGGCGATGCGGAAGCCAAGGTCGGCGTCGGCCCGCGCCTCGATGGTTCCGGTGGCGGAACCGCCCATCCGGAAGGTCACCGGCTCCACGGTGACGGTCCGCACCGGGCGGATCACCGGCGCCGCTTCCGCGTGATGGCCGCCCTGCGGCTGACAGGCCGCCAGGGCGGGGGCAAGCGCCAGCAGCGCGACGAGAAGCGGCTTCGCGGGCGGCCGCCACATGGTTGAGGGCCACATGGTTGGGGGCCGCGTGGTTGGTCGCGCGATGCGGGTCATGCGCCGCTCCCCTGCTTGATGGTGACCTTCTGGTCCGGCCGCAGCTTCTGGACGCCGCCGACCACCACCAGATCGCCATCGCTGAGGCCACTGGAGACGGTGACCGTGCCGGTGTCGTATTGCAGGACGGAGACGGGGCGCAGGCTCACCGTGTCGGCCGGCCGCGCCACGACCCAGACCGCCGGCTCCCCGTTTCCCGTCTGGAACAGGGCCGAGGACGGCAGATTGACCACCGGACGCGTCGGCAGCTTGGCCCGACCGACGACGGAGGAGCCGAGCAGGAAGGCGTCGGGGGCGTTGGGCAGGGAAACCTTCACGGTGTAGGTCCGGGTCACCGGATCGACCCCCGGAGACACCTCGCGGATCGTACCCTCGGTGACGGTCTTCGCGTCGTTGACGAGCCGCACCTCGACCGGCGGCAGGCCCTCCCGCCCCTCCAGCCGGATGCTGGCGCCCGGCACCTGGAAGACCGCCTCCCGCTCATTCGGGTCGGCCAGCCGCAGCACCGGCTGGCCGACGGCGACCACCTGGCCGGGCTCCGCCGCCTTCGCCGTGATGACCCCGTCGCGGTCGGCCCGCAGTTCGGTGTAGGACAGCGTGTCCCGGGCCGAGCGCAGCTGCGCCTCGGCGGAGTTCAGCTCGGCCTGCGCCTGCTGGAAGCGTTTCTGGGCGTTGTCGTACTGGACCCGGGTGGTGAAGCCGTTGGCGAGCAGGGAGCGCTGGCGCTCCTCCTGCGTCCGGCTCTGCTCGACGGCGGCCTGCGCCGCCGCCACGTCGGATTCGGCGGACCTCACGGCGTTGGTCTGGTCCTGGTTGTCCAGCCGCGCCAGCAATTGGCCGGACGTGACCGTCTGCCCCACGTCCACCAGCCGTTCGACCACCTTGCCGCCGACGCGGAAGCCGAGGTTGCTCTCATGGCGGGCCTGGATTTCCCCGGTCAGCGCGGCGGTGCGGTCGAACTGGCTGACCTGCACCGGCAACGCGCGGATCAGCGTCGCCTCGGCCGGTGGCGGCGCCGGCTGCTCGCAGCCGAGAAGCAGGAGGCCGGCGACGATTGCCGATCTGGATGACCCAAAACCGGATAACCAGGACATGGTGCCTCTCTCCTTCTCGGGACCGTGTCATGCGGAGCGGTGGCGGCGGAGGATGGCGCGGGTGTGGAGCGCGATCATCCGCTCCTCGTCGGTCGGGATGACGCAGCCCATGACCCGGCTGTCCGGCGTCGTGATGCACAGCGCGTTCGCGGCGTTGCCCGCCTCGTCGAGGTCGACGCCGAGCCAGCGCGCCCGCTCCGCGATGGCCTTGCGGATGGCCGGCGCCCGTTCGCCGATGCCGGCCGTGAACACCAGCCCGTCGATGCCCCCCATGGCGGCGGCCAGCGCCCCGATGGCGAGGGTCGCCCGGTAAACGAAGCAGTCCAGCGCGAGCCTGGCGCGCGGGTCGGTGCTGGCCAGCAGGTCGCGGACGTCGTTGCTGATGCCGGACAGCCCCTTCAGCCCGCAGTCGTGGTACAGCAGCCGTTCGATGGCGCGGGCGTCCATGCCCTTGTCCATCAGGTACAGGACCACGCCGGGGTCCAGCTGTCCCGGCCGTGTGCCCATCGGCAGCCCGTCCAGCGCGGTGAAGCCCATGGTGCTGTCCACACTGCGCCCGTCTTGGATGGCGCACATGCTGGCCCCGCTGCCGAGATGCGCGACGACGACCCGCCCGCCGGCGATCCCCGGGGCGAGGTCCGGCAGACGCCCGGCGATGTACTCGTAGCTCAGGCCATGAAAACCGTAGCGCCGCACGCCTTCCCGGTGGAGGGCCTCCGGGATGGCGTAGCGGTCGGCCGGTTCGGAATGGTGCCGGTGAAAGGCCGTGTCGAAGCAGGCCACCTGAAGCACGTCGGGCAGGAGTTTCCGGATCGCCCGGATCGGCGCCAGATTGTTCGGCTGGTGGAGCGGGGCGAGCGGAACGTAGGTCTCCAACGTCCCGATCACCGCATCATCCACCGCCACATGGCTGTCGTAGGCCGGCCCGCCATGGACCACCCGATGCCCGACCGCCACCGGCATGGCCCCGCCCAGCCGCTCCCGCAGCCACGCGCCGAGAAAGGCCAGCGCGCCGGGAACCCCGTCGCCGGATTCGGCCGGCAAGGGAACGCCGCCGTCCTGGCTGCCATCCTGGCTGCCATCCTGGACGATCAGCCGGGGCGTCGTGCCGATCCCCTCGATCCGGCCGCGCAGGCGCACCGGCAGCGTCCCGTCCGCCGCGTCGAACAGCTGGAACTTGATGCTGGAGGAACCGGCGTTGATGACCAGGATCGTCTCGGTCATGCTCATCTCGGTCATGGCGGCTTCACCCCTTCACCGGCTGCTCGATCCGCTGCCGGTGCGCGTACAGCGCCGCCACGGCGCAGGAGGCCATGCGCGTCATGACGCTGTCAGCCCGGCTGGTCAGCACGATGGGCACCCGCGCGCCCAGCACGATGCCGGCGGCATCGGCGTTCGCCAGGAAGGTCAGGTTCTTGGCGAGCATGTTGCCCGCCTCCAGATCCGGCACGACGAGAATGTCGGCCTGCCCGGCGACGGGGGACGCGATGCCCTTGATCCTCACCGCCTCCGGGCTGATGGCGTTGTCGAGCGCCAGCGGCCCGTCCAGCAGGCCGCCGGTGATCTGCCCCCGGTCGGCCATCTTGCACAGCGCGCCGGCCTCCACGGTGGAGGGGATCTTCGGGTTGATGGTCTCGACCGCCGACAGGATCGCCACCTTCGGCTGGGGATTCCCCAGCGCCCGCGCCAGATCGATGGCGTTCTGGATGATGTCGCGCTTGTCCTCCAGGGTCGGCGCGATGTTCACCGCGGCGTCGGTGATGAACAGCGGCTTGGCGTAGGTCGGCACGTCCATGATGAAGACGTGGCTGATGCGCCGCTCCGTCCGCAGCCCGCTGTCCTTCCTCGCCACCTCGCGCAGCAGTTCGTCCGTGTGCAGGCTTCCTTTCATGAGAAGCTGGGCGCGCCCCTGGCGCACCAGTTCCACCGCCGTGGCGGCGGCGGCGTGGCTGTGGGGCACGTCCACGATCTCGTATGGGGTGATGTCGAGGCCGGACTCGTCCGCCACCGCCCGGATGCGCGCGGCCGGACCGATCAGGATCGGCGTGATGAAGCCCTGACGGGCCGCATCGACGGCGCCGCCCAGGGACGAGGCGTCGCAGGGATGCGCCACGGCCGTGGGGACGGGGGAGATCGCGCGGCAGGCGGCGACCAGCCGTTCGTACTTTTCATGCCGATGCGCGGACGGTGGCGGGCTGCCGGCCATGACGCGCCCTCCTCACCAGCGCAGGTACAGCCCGACGTCCCCCGGCATTCCGCCGGGATAGTCCAGGATCTGCGCCCGCAGCTTGTAGCCCTTGGCCCTCAGATTCTTGTCGAAGACCTCGTAGGCTTCGCGGGCGTAGCCGGTCAGGGAATCCGGCCAGTCCGGCTCGAAATTGTTGATCGCCCGGCCGCCGTCGGTGCAGTAGCTGCTCGGGAAGCGCGCCACCTGGATTTCCTTCACGCCGCGTGACGCGGCGTCGCGCACCGCGCGCGTGAACCGTTCCTTGGCATCGGGGCGGATGTGCTGATTCATGAAGGCTTCGCGGACGGTGTCCTGTTCCTTCATGTGCTTCTTTTCCCGCTCCAGGGCTTCCTGAAGCAGCGCCATCTCATGCTCCTCGGCAAGCTTCCGGAGCTCGTCGGGCGAGATCAGGTCGTCACCGATGTCGGGGACGGCCGCGGCCGCCCTGGTCTGATCCATGTTGCTCATGACGCGTTCCCCTTGTTGCTCGTCAGCCCCGTGCGTCGGCGCCGGGTTCACTTGGCCTTCGCTGTGCCCATCGCCCTGGGCGGCGCGTCCGCCCGGCTGATGTCGGAGGCGGCCTTGGCCAGGGACGTTCCGTCGGCCCCGGGCAGCACACGCAGGGGCGGCTCGCGCTCGGCCTCGATGCGCTCCTCCTTGTTGTGCAGAAGGGCATCCACCTGCCGCAGGCGGGCGCGCTGGTCGGGAGTGAGCGGTCCGGAGGCCTCCAGGACGCGCTCCGCCAGCGCCATCACCTCCTTGCGCTCCTTCTCGCCGGACAGAAGCTTGGGCAGCGCGCTCATCGCCGCGGCTTCGTCCATCAGCATCAGGAAGACTTGCTCGCGGAAGACCGCGCGAACGGCGTCCACCGACAGCTGCTGAGTGCCGGGATGCTCGTCACGGATTTTCCGCAGCATCTGGAAGGCGCGCTCGTCGAGGGCGCCCTCGCCGCGCCGCGCATGGATCAGGACGCGGAACAGCGCCTCCCGCACCCCGCCCTCCTCCACGCGGGCCATGATCTCGGCCATCCGCTTCTCGACCAGGGCTTCGAACGCCTCGTCGCGGACGTGCGGCGGCCGCGCGTCCTCGCCCGGCGCGGCCAGCCCGACCAGAGCCTGAAGGAGCGGCGCGTTGTAGAGGCCCATGAACAGGCGTTCGACGGCGCCGTCCCGCGCGTCCCGCCAACGGTCGAGCCCCTGCACGATCTCGTCCGAGACGCGGTTCTGCGCGCTCAGGTACGGGTTGTCCGGGCTCACCGGGCGGCGGTGCTCGCGCACCCAGTCGGCCATGGGGGCGACCGGCGCCATGAACGGGTTGAGGTGCGAGAACAGGTAATACTGGCTGCGCGCCGGGTTCATCATCCGCAGCCACTCGGCGAAGGGCTCGTTGACCGCCGCCTGGATGGAGGGCCGTGCAAAGGTGGCGTACAGGCCCTTGTTGATGTCCGAGATGCGGGCCACCGCGGCGAACCGCCGGTCGTCCTCCGGCGTGTTGCCGCCAAGCCCGCGGATGTCGTCGAGCGTGCGCGGCTCGAACCGCGTGACGTAGTCGCCCGCGACCAGATCGGCGCCGGGAACGCTCGGGTCCTTCGGCTGGAGGATCATCTCGTAGAGACCGGGTGGCAGCAGGTCGATGAAGTCGATGTTCTCGACGAACTCCGACGTTTCCTTGCGGGCGACGCGGCCGGACACGAAGATGCCCAGATGCCCGATGTCGTGATGGAGGTTGTAGACGATGGTCTGTTCGTGGGCCCGGATGTCCTCGACGTCGCTGTAGAGATCGAGGATCCAGCCCAGCGCCTGTTGCGGCGGCGTGATGTTGTCGCCGAAGGACGCGAAGACCAGGATGGGCGAGCGGATGTTCCGCAAATCCAGCCGGCGCCCGTTCCGGACGATGCCGCCGCTGGTCATCTTGTTTCCGACGAACAGCTCGTCGGTGATGGCCTCGATCTCCTCCCCGTTCATCAGGAAGAAGCCGCTCCACCACTTTTCGAATTCCAGGTACCGGTCCGCTTCCGTGTCGATATGGGCGTACAGGTTGTACGCCTTCTTCCAATAGGTGTTGGCCGGGTCGAGCTTTTCGAAGTTGCCGACCAGATGCGCCCCGTCGAAGCGGCCGTTGCCGAGATCGCTGGCCAAGGCGGCGAGCCAGGCGCCGCCGTAGAGCCCGCCGAGGTAGCGCATCGGGTTCTGCCCCTTCACACCGGCCCAGTAGGACAGCGGGGAGCCCGCGATGATGATCGGCCCCATCAGGTCGGGCCGGACCGCGCTCAGCGCCATCACCGCCCAGCCGGCCTGGCAATTGCCGATGACGCACGGCTTGCCGCCCGCGCCGTCGTGCAGCTTTCCGACATGCTCGATGAAGAAGGCCTCGGCTTCACCCACGTCGGCGAGGGTCTGGCCCGGCTCCGGTTCAGGATGGAAGCCGATGAAATAGCAGGGGTGGCCGGCGCGCAGAGCGGTGCCGATCTGGCTGTCCGGCTTGAAGCCGCCGATCCCAGGCCCGTGACCGGCGCGCGGATCGACGATCACGAACGGGCGTTTGGCCGGGTCCGTGCCGACGGCGGGGTCCGGCAGGATGCGAAGCAGCATGTAATTGCACGGCCGCTTCAGCTTCCTCCCCTCCATCACGACCTCGTAAGGGAAGGACAGGACGGGCGGTTTTCCTTTATCGGCGTGGTCCATGAACTGGTCGCCGCGCCGCCGCAGGACATCCAGGAACAGGATCCAGCGCTGCATGGCGTCGACGCCGTAGTCGAAAGCGTCCTGAAACGGGTTGGAACCATGGAACGGGTTGGAAAAAGCCGGCGCATCCGCGCCTTTCCCAACCGCGGTCTCCCCAGCCGGCTTTGCCCCAGCCGGCTTTGCAGCGGTCCTGTCACCTGCGGGTTCGACGAAGGGGTCAAGAAAAGGGAATGCCGCAGTCCAGGTGGAAAACCAGGTCGTCAGAGACGGCTGTTCAGTCCGGGGAGGCTCCCGCCGAGTCTTCATCACGTGCCCTCTCTGGCTGTACGCTCTTGCGCCGACCGTGCGTCTGCTAAGCCGACCGGTTTCTTTGCATCCGCGAAGGCGTCGCAAAGCTGGCGGAGCGGATTGGGAATTAGGGGGCCGAGGCGCTAGCTTTGACAGGTGGAATCCTGAACCAAACCACCCGCCGCGCTGAAGCGTGCAACTGTTGGCCTTGTTACCGTATCAAGCCACGATCCCTTGGCCGCTCATGCCTGAAACAAGGCTGTGGCACCGTCTTACGGAGTGGCTTCGGTTTCGGATTTTTCCCGAATGCGTTTCAATTTGAGAGGCATTCCAGGCGCCCGCCTCGAGCAATTTGCCTTCAAATTTCATTTTATTCTCTATTAATGTTCTTTAAAAGAAGCCAACACCCAGCAACGGCGAAAATTCCGACTGTTGACCGGCACTTTGGGCAGAAATCAGATTTTTCTACATGACAGATACGGCGGGCGTTACCGTAGCAGGACTGCGCCGGGTTTAGTGGAGTGCTACTTTTTAAAGCACTGTGTTTTGCGAGTTAAATTGTTCCCCGACCTCCGCACCCGGTCCATCCGGTCGGCTGTCCATCGATTTCGTCTCGGACCGGCCGGTTCGTTGGGGAGTCGTCTCCTCGTCCATAAGAAAAGCGCTGGGAGCAAACCATGAAACACCGAACCAAGGCCGCTCTGGCCGTTGCCCTGACGGCGACGGTGATCACCGCCGCGAACGCGCAGATGGGGCCGGCCCCCACGGAAACCAATTTTCAGGTCCGGACCACCGGCGACCTTGTGCGGCTGTGCGAAGCCACGCCAAACGACCCGACCGGCATCGCGGCGCTCCATTTCTGCCACGGCTTCGCCGTCGGCGCCTATCAATACCATCAGGTCGTGGCGGCCGCCGAAGGCAAGCGCCAGTTGGTGTGCGCGCCGACGCCACCGCCGTCGCGCAACGACGCCGTTTCCGCCTTCGTCACCTGGGCAAAGCAGAATCCCAGGTTGATGGACACGCCGCCGGTGGATGGGTTGTTCCGCTTCCTGTCCCAGCGCTACCCCTGCCGCGCCTGATCCCGCCGGCATCCGCTTCCTCCGCTGCGGTCCACGGCCTTCGATCAAAGGCAACCAGGATGGGAATGATCATGAAACCCACACGACTCCTCCGCGTCGCCGTCGTCGCGCTTCCCCTTGCGGCTTGCGCCGACATGTCACCGACCCAGCAGCGCGCGCTCACCGGCACGACCGGAGGTGCTGCCGGCGGAGCGCTGATCGGCGCCATAGCCGGCAACGCCGGCATGGGTGCTGCCATCGGCGCGGGCGCCGGCCTGGCCGGCGGCCTGCTCTACGACTATCACAAGCGGACCGAGGCCTCGGCCTACCAGCGCGGCGTCCAGCAGGGGGCGACCCAGCGAAGCGGGACTCAATGACCGCACCGCGGCCCCATCGACCGACCTGCGGCGATCGCGTCGCCAACGACCGGGCGACGGACGATTTCAGAGCCCTGCCAGCCGTTGTCATTCTGCGACGCGGCTGGCATTCTGATCGCGATGATACCGCCCCTGGCGCATGAACCACGATCCTGCGAGCAGACCGTTGCCGCCGCGGCGGTTGTCCGCGACGTTCTCGGCGGCTCCGCCTTGGCCGCGTATCTCTATGGATCGGCGGTTGCGGGTGCCCTGCGCCCGAACAGCGATCTCGATATCCTCGTCGTCACCGATCGATCGCTGTCGGACGATGAGCGCGTTGCGATCATCGGTCAGCTTTTGCCGATCTCGGGAAGCACCGCCGCCGGCGGACCGGGCCGCCCCGTCGAACTCACCATCCTCGCCCGCCCGGCCCTGACCCCATGGCGCCATCCGGGCTGCCTTGAGCTTCAGTATGGCGAATGGATGCGCGCCGAGTTCGAGCGGGGTGATCTGCCCGAATGGCCATGCCGGGATCCCGACGTCGCCGTTCTGATCGAGGCGGCCCGCCGCGGAGCCCTGCCGCTCTTCGGCCCACCCGTCGCGGCTCTCCTCGATCCGGTGCCGCGCGCGGATCTTGTCCGGGCCATGGTGGACATGGTGCCGATCCTGATTCCGGGAATCGAAGAGGGGGACGACAGACGAAACGGGCTGCTGACCCTGGCGCGCATTTGGACGACGCTTGCGACCGGCGAGATCCTCCCGAAGGATCGGGCCGCCGATTGGGCGCTCGCACGTCTGCCCGAGGAGCACCGGCGCGTTCTGGCGCACGCCCGAGCGGCCTATCTCGGTGAGGAGCGGGAGGATTGGAGCGATCTCGCGCCGGGGGTGCGGCCGCATGTCGACCACATCATCGCACGCATTCAAACCCTGACGGCCGGAACATGATCGAACTGACGGATCACGCCCAAAACGATCAATATCCGGGAGGCGCGGTGACGGTGATGTAGGTGACGTTTCCGTCCACGTAGCTGCGGTTGTACCAGGTTCCGCCGCAACCGTAGTAGCTGACGCCGCCGTACGGCACGACGGTGGGTGTGCAGGGAAGCACCGTCACGTAATTGGGACCCGCCGTGGCCGCACCGGCGATGTAGCCGGCGGTCGCTCCCACCGCCGCACCCGCAAGAGCCCATCCCCAATCGTCGTCATCATCGTCGTAGTAATGATGACCATCCCAGTTGTTGGCGATGTTCTGCGCCGCGTAGGCCCGCGATTCCGTGCGTTCGGTCTGGCCTTGCTGGCGGGCTTCCGTGCGTTCGGTCTGGCCCTGCTGCCGCTGTCCCTGCCGTTCGGTCCGCTCCTCCTGAGCCGAACTGCGCGTGTCGGCCCGGGCTTCGGTGCGCGTCTGCTTCGTCTCGGCGCGCTGCGCGGACCGCTCCGTAGCGCCGGACTGCCGGGACGCCGTCTGTGCGGAGGCCGTCCGCTGGCTCGACCGCTGGGTGGCGCCGGCCTGACGGGCTCCCACCCCCGCCGTGGATCGTCCCGCCGAGGAACGTTGAGCGGAAAAGCCGCCTCCCGCCGCCGGGCCGGATCGGGAGAATCCCCCGCCGCCCCCTCCTCCTCGGCCGCCGCCTCCACCGCGACCACCGCCGCGGGCATAGGCATCCGCGACCGATCCGGCCACCAGCAACAGGGATGCGGCGATGGAAAAGATAATCCGTGACGATTGCCGTGGCGACGACCTGTTCATTTCGGCGCTCCTTCCGAACCACCGGCCGCGTTGCGGCGGACACGAATCATGACCGGAATGCGTTCCGCGCCGTCGGGAGGATGGAAGGCGAGTTGCGCCGGCTGGACGTCTGGATTGAGGTTCCAATCGGAGAAGTCGGCCCGGTATTGCGGCTCGCCTTCGTCACCCTTGTAGGTGATGGTCACGCGCTCGGGCAGCGGCGGGCCTTCGGTGGCGATCCAGATCTGGAAGTCGACATCCTCGGTGCGCCCCGCCAAGTGATCGGTCGGCACCGCCGTGAGCATGTCCCGCTCCACATAGTCGAGCGTCTGAAGGCGTTGCTCCAGCTCATCCGGCAGCGTGCTGACCAGCAGCAGCGCCAGCGGCAGCCGCACCTGAAGATCCTGGACCAGATAGCGCACGGCGTCGTCGATGGTGCCGGCCCGTTCGATCTGGGCGTAGACGTTCTCGTCCGCGTTGAACACGGAGATCGCCTTGCCGTCGAACGTCACCAGCGACCGTTTCCCGTCGCTCTCCTGCGCTTCGACCCGCAGCCCGTCGGGACGGTTCAGGGTGAGGGCGCGTCGCTCGCCGAACGTGATCTTCTCCCCCGTGTCCTGAACCACGTCGTAACTGGCCCGGATGGTCACCGTGAAGCGCTGGGCCTGGGCGAGCGTGTCGGCCATACGCGTCAGGACGGTCATCGCCTCGTCGTCGATCGGCGAGTCTTCCGGCTCGTCCTGCTCGACCGCTTGCGGCGGGCTGTCGGACGGCGGCGCCTCGGCCCCGAAGGCCGGCCCGGCCAGGGCGAGAACGCAGAGCGCCGGGCACAGCGCCGACCGTATCAGCCACCTGGGTCCGTTCATCGACATCCCTCCTGCCCCGCCACCTGCCCCGGACGCCGCGCCGACGGCGTTGATGAAAGGCCTGGAGTCATTGAGCCGCGTGGAGCGGAGCCATTGAAAGTAGCAGCCACGGTCGATGCAGGCCGCTACGGTAACGCTGTCCCGAATTGCCGGTACGCCCGGAGTCGGCCGAGGCCCTGTTGGGCGGAACACGGTGAGTGCGCCAAGTACGCTACCGTAACATCCATTACGGTAACCGAGATCGCGAAAGCCGTCCGATGCTTAAGCTCTTCACCGGGCCAGGTGTGTTCTGAACAGTCGGCCCGACGGCAGGGATCAGCGAAAGCCAAGCTACCGTAGAATACTCGTCAAAGACCGCGTCCCAGGCTACAGGACTTGGCGGTGGACAACAACGCACCACACCGGACGGTCCCAGGCCCGCAGTCCAACTTTGCGCTTCGAAGACGGCGCTGGAGTGTGCCGGGCAAAACAGGAGGACAGCATGAAGCGTCGTGCAACCTTGCCAACGGCCACCGTAACCGCAGTGGGCATCCTCTGCGGCGCGCTCTTGGCCCCGGCCATCGCTCCGCATCCGGCGGCGGCGCAGAGCAGACCCGTTCTGACGAACGTCATTCCGGAAAGTGCCGCCGTCACGCTCCACGCGAAAATCACGGCCATCGACGCGGCCAAGCGGAAAGTCACGTTGAACGGACGATCGGGCACGCCGGTCACCGTCATGGCCGGGCCCGCGGTGCGCTTGGAGATGCTGAAGGTCGGAGACACCGTCGACGCGCAGTTCTACCGCTCCGTGGCCTTCATGGTGTCCCAACCCGGTGCGCCCGTGCCCGAGGACGAGATCCAGCAGACGGTCGCGCGCTCGGTCGAGGCGCCGGGCGGCATCGGCGTGCAGGTGACACGGCTCAGCGGGCTGGTCGTCGGGATCGACCTCGGAGCGAACAGCATCGACCTCGTCAATCCCAACGGCGGCGAGGTCTACACCGTCAATGTGACCGACCCCTCCCGTCAGGCCAAGCTTCCCTCGCTGAAGGTCGGCGACACGATCACCGCCGTCGTCAGCGAAGCCCTTGCGGCGTCGATCGAGCCGGCGCGCAAGAGCTGGTTCTGAACGGCGGTCGCCACGAACGCAGTTGAAGAGTTTGCGCGGAAAGCACGGGCGGAGGGCATGGGAGTGCACGCAAGCCATGATGCCCGGCCGGTGGCAACGGGCGGCGCAGGAAGCGACGCAGGAGACTGCGGGATGAGGCGCCCGCCCCTTCCGGGAAGCCTCGCGGTCGCGGTCCTTCTCGCCTGGACGCTCCTTGCCGGGGGATGCGCGACGGCGGTCAGCGTCGAACGCGTGGACCATGCCACCGTCCACCAGCAGCTCACGCACAACGTCCTGTCGGCGCACGCGCTCAGCGATCCGACCCACAACGTGCTGCGCCGGTGGTCCCTGACGGACCGCTTTCTGACGCAGCCGGAGAACGCCATGGCCGACCTCCGCGCGCTGGTCACGCAGGGGCATGGCGGCGCCGACGAGGTCTTCGCCTTGGCCGAGATGTCGTTCCTGCACGCCGAGGAGCGGGGAGGGCCGCCCTATTATCTGGCCTCCGCTCTTTACGCCTACGCGTTTCTCTTTCCGGGAGGGGTGGACCAGCCGCCCAGCCCCTACGATCCCCGGTTCCGGCTGGCCACCGACCTGTACAACCGTGGCCTGACCTCCGGGCTGGCGACGGAGGACCGAACCGGCATTGCCATTCGGGAGGCCCGCCACCCGCTGCCGTTCGGTGAGTTGGACGTGGCCTTCGATTCTCGGGAGCTGGTGTGGGGCGGGCGCCAGCTGACCGGTTTCTTCCCGGTCGCCGAGTTGCAGGTCCATGGCCTCGACAACCGTTATCGCCAACCCGGCATCGGTGCCCCCTTGGCCGCCGGGACCACGCAGGGCACCCTGGCGAAGGGCTTCCAGGTCGCCCCACGCGTCAAGACGCCCGTGACCGCGCTGCTGCGCATCCCCGATCCCCGGCGCCAGATCACGGGCGGGCAGGTGCGCGCGCAGCTCGAACTCTACCCATCGTCCGAAACCGAAGCGGTGCTGATCGACCGCCAACCGGTGCCGCTGGAGGTCGAGCACACCGCCACGCTGGCCTACATGCTGGACGGCATGCCGGTCTGGGAATTCGAGTTCGGCGGTTTCCTGCGCGGCGGCCTGCTGGACAAGATGCCGTCCCGCCTCGTCGCGCTGGAACCATACCGGTCCGGCCGCATCCCCGTCGTCTTCGTTCACGGGACGGCATCGAGCCCGGTGCGCTGGGCCGAGATGCTGAACGATCTGAGAAGCGATCCGCGCATCCGCGACCGCTTTCAGTTCTGGTTCTTCAGCTACGAGACGGGCAATCCCGTTCCCTATTCCGCCCTGCTGTTGCGCGATGCGCTGCAGGAGGCGGTGTCCACCCTCGACCCGTCCGGGCGGGAACCGGCGCTGCGCGAGATGGTCGTGATCGGGCACAGCCAGGGTGGCCTGCTGACCAAGATGACGGCGGTGGACACGGGTCCTCGACTGTGGAACGCGGCGTTCCGCAAGCCGCCGGACCAGCTTCAGCTCGACCCGGAAACGCGCGACCTGCTGACACGCGCCCTGTTCGTGCAGCCGGTTCCGTCGGTCAAGCGCCTCGTCTTCATCGCCACGCCGCACGGCGGCAGCTATGTCGCCGGCAACCGGATCAGCCAGTTCGTCGCAAGTCTGGTGCGGCTGCCGGGACGCCTCCTGAGGGTGAGTTCGGAAATCGGCAAGCTGGACGACGCCAGCACCACGCTTGCCGGACAGACGGGGTTTGGCAGCGTACACGCCATGACCCCCGGCAGCCTGCTGGTCCAGACCCTGGCGCGCACGCCCATCGCCGCGGGCGTCAAGGCGCACTCGATCATCGCGGTGCGCGGCGACGGGCCGGTCGAAACCGGCGACGATGGTGTCGTGGAGTACAAGAGCGCCCACATCGACGGAGTTGAATCCGAGTATATTGTGCGTTCCGGTCACTCGACGCAATCCGATCCGCGCACGATCGAGGAGGTGCGCCGCATCCTTCTCCTCCATTGGGACGAGTCCTGCACGAAACGCACCGCGTGCGGACCACCGACCGCCGGCGCCCCGCGCGTCGCGAGCCGAACCCGATGACGATGGCCCCCATGATGGGCTTGGCGTGATGGGCCTGGGCCGCGCCGTTTCCGCTCTCATCCTGTCCGGCATCTTGCTGTGCTCCGTGCCTCTGCGGGCGGACGAGGCGCCATGGCTGCCCGTCTCGCAGGTCATGTCCGAGCTGGCCCGGAACCCGGATTTCGTGGAAGCCCTGTACCGGCGCCTGGGGCGTGATCCGAAGGCGGGCGGCATTCTGGGGCCGGATGAGATCAAGCGGCTGCGCGAGATGATCCTCGGCAAGGATTTCGAGGGACTGGACCGGTTTCCCGGGCTGACGGTGCAGGGAATGGGCCGGTCCGTGCGGCTTGCCGGAGCTATGCTGGACCAGTCCGGCGACGATGGCTTCCCACCGCAGCCCGCGGCGGCCGAAGCGGTGGTCGAAGCGGCGGCCGATGAAGGGCTGGGCATTCCCGCGGTCGGAACCCCTCCGGCACCGGATGCCTATCTGCGCCCGCTGGGCTTTAGGCTGGAAGCCGGCGACCGCGTCGATCCCGCGCTGGCCGAGCGCTACGCCGATGGCCTGCGTTTGGCCGAACTGCTCAACCGCCTCTCCCTGAACGCGCCGGACGGCAGGGGACGCCACCGGGTCGTCCTTGACGGCCGGACGTTGGACACCCCCCGCGCCTTGATGGAAACGCTGGCGCTGGGCGGCCACGACGTGGAGGTCCGCGATTCGCGTTATTTCGCCAATTTCGGCGACCTGATCTACCATGGCCGCGACGTCCTGACGCCGTTCTGGATCGACACCCGACTGCCGGTTCCCGGGACGGACCGCAACCTTCTGGTTCCGGTCAGCCATTCCCAGCACGAACTCGTCGTCCGTGGCCCTGTGGTCAACGCGGATCTGTCCTTCTACTTCGGAATTGACGGCCAGGCCGTGTTCCGCCCGAGTGTCACGCGCGATCAGGCCTGGGTGATGGGCAGGGTTGCGCACCGCTACCGTGGGGAGGAGGCGATGGAGGTGATCCGCCTCGCCGGTGTCATCGTGCGCGCCTACGACGCGATCAAGCGGCGCCATCCGGAGCTTCCGTTCGGCGGCTATTACGCGCTGGGCGTCTGCAACGACGTGAACGCGATGATCGAACTGCGGATGCGGGGCGAGACGACCCTGTTCCCACTGACGCTCGATCCGCAATTCTTCACGGACGAGGGCGAGGTCGGCCGGCTCGCCGAGAGCCTGCCGTTGGACAGCCGGTGGCGGGCGGTGGCGGACCCGCGGCGCATTCTGGGGTCCCTCCCTGTGGAGGATCTCGCCGCGCTCCCCCTACCCTCGCTGCGGGAGGACTTCGAGAAGGTCCGCGCGGCGTTGGAGAGTGGTCGCCTTCCACGGCCGGGTGTCGGCGACGTTTCCCTTCTGGGTGCCGTGGCGGCCGGGCTTCTCGTCGCCGGCCTGTGGTCCGTTCATCTGTGGTTTGTTCGGCGGCGGCGCTGACCGAGGATCACCAGTCGGCCTCACTCCGTGGGCCATTGCAGCTCCGGAATGACCTTCATCGGATAGCTGGGGTTCTCGTAGCCGTCCGGGTCCTGGCGCTTGGGCAGCTTCACGGTTTCCCTGGGCAGCTCTTTGTAGGGAATGTGGTCGAGCATGTGGCGGATGATGTTCAGGCGCGCCCGCCTCTTGTCGTCCGACCGCGCGACGAACCACGGTGCCCAGGGGGTGTCGGTCTCTGCGAACATGTCGTCGCGGGCGCGCGAATAGTCGTACCAGTGGCCGTAGGACTTCAAATCCATCGGCGACAGCTTCCAGACCTTCCGCCCATCGTTGATCCGTGCTTCAAGTCGGCGCGTCTGCTCTTTCGGGCTGACTTCGAGCCAGTATTTCAGCAGAACCACCCCGGACTCGATGATCGCCTTCTCCACGCTCGGGACGGCGTCGAGAAACCGCTTCGCCTGCTCCTCGGTGCAGAAGCCCATCACCCGCTCGACCCCGGCGCGGTTGTACCAACTCCGGTCGAAGATGACGACTTCCCCGGCAGCCGGCAGATGCGGAATGTAGCGCTGAATGTACATCTGCGACTTCTCGCGCTCGGTCGGCGTCGGCAAGGCGACGACGCGGAACACGCGCGGACTCACGCGCTCCGTGATGGCCTTGATGGTTCCGCCCTTGCCGGCGGTATCGCGCCCTTCGAAGACGATACAGACCTTCACGCCTTTGTGAACAACCCATTGTTGCAGCTTCACCAGCTCGACATGAAGCTCCGCAAGCGCACTCTCGTAATCCCGCCGCTTGAGCTTTGGTTGCGCGCACTCGATGCGATGGGCGGCCTTCAGCTTTTTTGCCATGCTTATCATCCTCGCGGACGGGTGTTCAGTGTGATCCGTAATGGGACTGACGTTTCATTGAGAGACTCAGCAGCAGGCTCAGCGGATGGTCATACACCATCGATCCGGTTCTGGAGTTCGAGAAGGATTTCCTGTTCGAGGTCCGCGATGAGATCACGACACGCGGCGGTGCGTTTTGAGCGTCGTCCGCTGTTCGACGCTTCCCATCCGCGCAAAATCTCGACGGCTTCTCCGTAATCCTCACAGAGGCTACGAAAGAACCGATTGTCGGCGCTGTGTTGTTTGATCATCCCCTCCAAGTCCGGGAATCGCTCCACGACGTGCCGCAGCTTGTCCGACATGGGCTGGTCTCCCCGGTTCTGGAAGAACGCCGGGGTGCCTGCCTTATTCCGGGCTTTGCCCCTGGACAACCTGCACCGGATTGCCCGCTGACTTGAAGGGTGAAACGGTTGGCTTTGATACCGTAACAGGTAAACAGAACGGATTCGCACGCTACACGAAAAGGTAATGGGGTATGATTCCGAACGAAGTAATGTAGCCAGGGCGTGGGCGTGAAGCGTCTATACCGTCAGTAAGTGTTCCAGCCGCCATTTCTTCGGACTAGTATGTGAACCGACCTCGTACGGCGCATATTTCCGCAATGATCGCGCGCACCGTTCATGCACAAAAACTTTTTTGTATTCGAATGAATTTTCCCGATGTTTTGTCATGCGCCTGGTGTCCATGACGTCTACAACTTCCAGCGCTTGGCTGGTGTAGGCCGTCCCGGCATGGACCGCATGGTGTAGCAACCGCTTGCCTTGTCGGCCGGCTGCCGGATGGACTTAACGGAAGGAGGGCGCTCGTGCTTCACGCCTCCGACGAACCACGGATCACTGATTTGCCCGCATCCTCCATCACGGCCCCGGTCATCGATGCCGCGCTGGCGCGCGTGCTGGCCAGCCGCAGCCTGCGTGGCTCCGCCCGTGGCCGCCGCTTTCTGCAGTTCATCGTGCAGGAGGCTCTGGCCGGGCGCGCCAATCGCATCAAGGCCTACACCATCGCCATGGATGTGTTCGACCGCGACGCCAGCTTCGACCCGCTGCTCGACCCGGTGGTCCGCATCCAGGCCGGCCGTCTTCGCCGCGCCCTGGAGCATTATTACCTGACGGAAGGTGCCGCCGACCCGCTTCGCATCGCCATTCCCAAGGGCGGCTACATCCCCCAGTTCTCCCTGGTGCCGGTCGCGGCCGGGACCGACCTTCCGGACGAGGCTTCCGGTCCGGCATCGGTGCCGACCCGTGAAAGGCTGACCCTGCCTCGCGTGCCACCGATCCTCGGACGCCACATCGACCGTCCGTTCCGCTGGCTGGCCGCCGCGGCCACAGTCATGCTTCTGGCCGTGGTCGGTCTGGGGCTCTTCGCCGGGTGGCGCGCCACCGCTCCCGACCCGTCGAAGGACGCCTTGGAGCGCGCCACGGCACCGGCCGCGCCACAACGAGCGGTGCGCGGTCCGGCCCTGCTGGTTATGCCCTTCACCAACGGCTCTGGCGACCCGACACTCGACCTCGTCGCCGACGGCATCACCGAGGATCTCGTCGCGGCGCTCGTCCGCTTCGACGATTTTCTGGTCTTCGGCGCCGATACCAGCTTCCGTTACGCTTCGGCGCCGGCCCTGCGCGAGGCCGTGCCGAACACCCGTGTCGACTACATACTGAAGGGCAGCGTCGCTCAGACCGGCGATTTCATCCAAGTCACGGCCACGCTGATCGCGGCGAAGGATCATCGCTACCTGTGGTCGGACAGTTTCCGTCGCGCCGTCACGCCGACCAGGCTGTTGGATCTGCGGCACGATATCGCCGTTCAGGTCGTCCGTACCCTGGCGCAGTCGGACGGCGTGATCGAGCGCGAGGAAGCGCGGTTGAACGGCCAGCATGCGCCACAGGATCTGTCGTCCTACGCCTGCCTTCTGCGCACCCGCCAATATTGGCGCCAGTTCAGCGTCGCCCTCCATGCCGAGGTGCGGGATTGTCTCGAACGGACGACCAGGAGCGACCCAGGCTACCCGGAGGCCTGGGCGGCGCTCGCCATGGTCACCGTCGACGAAGCCCGGCTCGGCTTCAACCCCAGTCCGGCCCGCCCCAACCCGATCGATGACGGGCTGCAGTTGGCCGAACGCGCGGTGGCGCTGGCCCCGGACAGCGCGTTGTCGCATCAGGCGCTTGGGCTTGCCTGGTGGCTGCGCCGAGAGCCGCAACGCAGCATCGCCGCCTATGAACGGGCGCTTGCGCTCAACCCGAACGACAGCGCGATTCTCGCCGACCTCGGGCGCTGCTACAGCCTGACCGGCGAGTGGGAGCGCGGGATTCCGCTGATCCGCGAAGCCTTCACGCGCAACCCGGCGCAGCCGAGCTGGTACCGCATCGTGATCGCCACCTATCATTACGTGAATGGCCGCTATGACGACGCGCTCGAGGAGATGCGGCGGGCCAACCTCGGGCGGGAGATCATTCTCGGCCACGTCGCGCTGGCGATGATACACGGCCAGACCGGAAACCGGGCCGAGGCGGCGAAGGCGGTTTCCGAAATCCTTCGACTCGACCCGAACTTCCCGCTCAAGGCGATCCCCGAATTCGAACGACGCAACATCCACCCGGACATCATCGTCCGGATCGTTGACGGCTTGCGCAAAGCCGGACTTGCCATTCCACCGCCGCAGATGGCCGACGGGGAAAAGCTCTGAAAGGGGAGATCGGCCATGGCCGCGAAGGCACGAGGGGCGTTCCCGTTGATTGTGGCTCTGGCGGCGCTCACGCATGTGGCGGGGACCGCTGCGGCGGCTTCCGTGGAGACTTCACGCGACGCCCGGATCTTCGAACTTCTCGACGACGATCAAAACGGCAACGTCTCCATGATGGAGTTCAAGAACAACCAAATGCTGGTGTTCTACATTCTGGATCGCAACAAGGACCTCGCCTTAACCGTCGACGAGACATTTTTGCCGGCCGACGTGTTCGCGAGCATCGCAGGAACCGGCGGTAAAATAGACACTCTTGAGTTTCTCGATATCGTCGATTCGGCCTTCAAACAGGCCGACACCAATCAGGACGGGCTCCTTGAGCGGCAGGAATTCGTGACGCTGCTCAATCGTGTCCGGAACCGGTGAGTGGGTTGGCGGGGCGGAGACAGGCGCACGTTGCCGGGCAGATCGTCCCCGTTCCAATCCACGCCCCCGCACGGAGGGCGACTGGGCGGCTGTCCATTCCGCCTGTGCGGCAGTGCTTGTTTCAATCCACGCCCTCGCACGGAGGGCGACTCGGTGAAGATGCGGCATCTTGCCGAGTTTCGTCTCTCGTTTCAATCCACGCCCTCGCACGGAGGGCGACCTCATGCTCAACGACCATGCCTGCGTCCTGCCCATGTTTCAATCCACGCCCTCGCACGGAGGGCGACGCGCCACCCCACCCGGCGGCACGATGCCATAGAGGTTTCAATCCACGCCCTCGCACGGAGGGCGACCCATCGCCTTGGCGAGCGCCGGGTTGTCGAGGAGGTTTCAATCCACGCCCTCGCACGGAGGGCGACGAGGGCTTCAACGCGGCATGGCGGGGCTATGCCGTTTCAATCCACGCCCTCGCACGGAGGGCGACCGCGTGTGCGCCCTGCCTCGCAAGGCGCACCGTGCGTTTCAATCCACGCCCTCGCACGGAGGGCGACCGCGGCGGCCGTGCTGGCCGAGTTGCGCAACGATGCGTTTCAATCCACGCCCTCGCACGGAGGGCGACCGCTCGCCGTGCTCGCCGAGGCTTACAACAAGTGGTTTCAATCCACGCCCTCGCACGGAGGGCGACCATTGCCCGCGTTCGGCCAGAATGTGGAGCGCGCGGTTTCAATCCACGCCCTCGCACGGAGGGCGACGAGGTTGAACCCGGCAAAGCGGGGGCGTTAGCGGGTTTCAATCCACGCCCTCGCACGGAGGGCGACGATGGCCTGGATGGTCAGCTCCGGCTTGTAGGGAGGTTTCAATCCACGCCCTCGCACGGAGGGCGACCGTGTCGCTCGCCTTGGTCGGCGCGGTCACGGCGGTGTTTCAATCCACGCCCTCGCACGGAGGGCGACCGGGTGACTACCCTCCATCCAAACATGGATTCGCAGTTTCAATCCACGCCCTCGCACGGAGGGCGACAACCAAGCCAACCGCCAACCGCCGACCGTGCGCCTCGTTTCAATCCACGCCCTCGCACGGAGGGCGACCACGTCGCGCTGGGTGTCGGCGGGGACGTCCGCGTTTCAATCCACGCCCTCGCACGGAGGGCGACGCGGTTCAGGTGCACGCCAGCTCGTCCGCCAGGACGTTTCAATCCACGCCCTCGCACGGAGGGCGACGTTGGCTGTGCGGGCGAACTCCCGGCTCGTTCCCAGTTTCAATCCACGCCCTCGCACGGAGGGCGACTTGATATTGTCCTGACTGCCTGGGCTGGTGGCTGCGTTTCAATCCACGCCCTCGCACGGAGGGCGACTGGCCGTCAACCTATGGGCCATCCAGCTACAACGAGTTTCAATCCACGCCCTCGCACGGAGGGCGACCTGACCCGCGGCATTCGCTTCAGCGGCACGACGCCGTTTCAATCCACGCCCTCGCACGGAGGGCGACGACCGGCGTTGGCGACCTCGAATATCGTTACGTAACGTTTCAATCCACGCCCTCGCACGGAGGGCGACGTCCCCGGTGTCCTCCAGATACACCATGCGGTGGTGGTTTCAATCCACGCCCTCGCACGGAGGGCGACGAACATCGGGTTCGCTTCCATCTCGATGGTCACGTTTCAATCCACGCCCTCGCACGGAGGGCGACCCAGCGCTGAGATGTCATGAAGACCTTTCGCAGCGTTTCAATCCACGCCCTCGCACGGAGGGCGACGTGCACGAGATCGGCCTGCCGCCGGTCGAGATCAAGTTTCAATCCACGCCCTCGCACGGAGGGCGACCAATGGAGCGCGTCACCGTCCCGCCCTCGGCCAGGGTTTCAATCCACGCCCTCGCACGGAGGGCGACCGATGCTGTCCTCTCGCTGGCGCGGGCGCTTGGCAGTTTCAATCCACGCCCTCGCACGGAGGGCGACCTGCCCGGCCACGACCAGGGCAGTCGCGGTCGCGGCGTTTCAATCCACGCCCTCGCACGGAGGGCGACCCCGAACGGGCACGTCACGAAGGCGTAGGACCCGGTTTCAATCCACGCCCTCGCACGGAGGGCGACGTGGACAGGCTGAGCGGCACGCCCTCGCGCGCAAAGGTTTCAATCCACGCCCTCGCACGGAGGGCGACCCAGCACGATCCGCAGGCCTGCCGCCTGCCCGTCGTTTCAATCCACGCCCTCGCACGGAGGGCGACTGACGCTTGTGGTCCTTTTCCTGCGCAGCGAGCGTGGTTTCAATCCACGCCCTCGCACGGAGGGCGACCTTCCTCCGTTCCGCCGGTCGCCCAGGAGCCGGTGGTGTTTCAATCCACGCCCTCGCACGGAGGGCGACGAGGATGATGCCTCCCCATGGCTGCAGCAGGCCGTGTTTCAATCCACGCCCTCGCACGGAGGGCGACGAGCTTCCTTGAGGCGGACGCCGCGCTTCGGCTTTGTTTCAATCCACGCCCTCGCACGGAGGGCGACCGGGGCGATCAAGGCGCGGTCGATGCAACCAACATGTTTCAATCCACGCCCTCGCACGGAGGGCGACATGGCCCAGACGCGCCGCAGCGCCCGGGCGGCGCAGTTTCAATCCACGCCCTCGCACGGAGGGCGACCGCCGGGGACCTGCATCAGCGAGCGCAGGGCATCCGTTTCAATCCACGCCCTCGCACGGAGGGCGACGAGGTGGCCCGTGGCTGACGCACCCAACGAAGCGCTGTTTCAATCCACGCCCTCGCACGGAGGGCGACGTGGCCCGATGTCCAATGGACCCTGGAGTTCGTGCTGTTTCAATCCACGCCCTCGCACGGAGGGCGACGCGGCACGGCTGGCCGGTGGCGGGCGCAGTGCTGTGTTTCAATCCACGCCCTCGCACGGAGGGCGACGACCAGACGCAAGCGGCCACCGTCGTCACGCTGGCGTTTCAATCCACGCCCTCGCACGGAGGGCGACACCTTCCGGTTCAACGAGGGCGTCAACGCGCTCCAGTTTCAATCCACGCCCTCGCACGGAGGGCGACTCCGGCAGCCCGACGCCCGTCTCCAAGTCCAACACGTTTCAATCCACGCCCTCGCACGGAGGGCGACGTTCCGCCGCAAGCTGTGGGGCGAGACGGCGAACGTTTCAATCCACGCCCTCGCACGGAGGGCGACTTCGACGCAATAGCCGTCGCGGATGGAGGTGCGGGGTTTCAATCCACGCCCTCGCACGGAGGGCGACTCGTGCTCGCTGAGAGAGGCCGCCATGACGTTTGAGTTTCAATCCACGCCCTCGCACGGAGGGCGACCGAGGTAGCGCGAGACGAGTTCCGGCCATGTCGCGTTTCAATCCACGCCCTCGCACGGAGGGCGACCCCTCATCTTTATGGACTTGTCCAAGAACCCACAATCCCCCAACCGGCGCGAACCTCCATCGGGAGCGGCCGGAGGTGCGGCCATTTTCGCGTCGGAACCGCACAAGTCATTGATGAAAATCAAGTGCGAACCCCCCCGGGGGATTTGTGTCCGCTTCCGGTTCGCGCCGATTAAAAGACCAAGGCACCGCCGAGGTCCAGAACCGGTTTGGCACCCACATGTTCAATGCGGCGGACCGTGTCGGCACGAGTCCGGTTCCGGTCACCTCTTGCGGTTCGGTGACGCTGTATGACGCCAAGCGAACCCCGGTCCACAACATCGGCGGCGACGATCGCCCCCTCCAGCGCTCGATCGCAGCAACCTGAGATTAGCATATGGGACAGGCCGAACTGCCGGCGGTTTGGACCGCCGTCCAATCACACTCGGAAAAGTCATGAGCCCCATCCCCTCCCGAGGGCAGATCGCGGTGAGTTTTCGTCCGTAAACCGACCACAGGCGGAGTCCGCTCCATGAGGGAAAAACTTACTGGAAAATCTTCTTATAATTGATCTATCATTCTTTCATAAACCGGCAGGCGCCATCAGCGGGCCAAAATGGCGAAAGAAGTGCATGCGCATTCCGTTCCCGGCCAAAGCGAAAATGCCTGGGAGCCCCTGGTTGACCATTTGAAGGCCGTGGCTGCCAAAGCCGCGCGGTTGGCGGCACCGTTCGGCGGCGGAGCCATGGCCGAGGCCATGGGCGCCCTGCACGACGCGGGCAAGGCGAACCCGGACTTTCAAGCCTACATCCGCGGGCTGGGGCCCGGCGTCGATCACTCCACCGCCGGCGCGGTGTTCGCAGTCGAACGTTATGGCCCGGTTCTCGGGCGCATGATGGCCTTCGGGATCGCGGGGCATCATGCCGGCCTCGCCAATGGGCGCGTGCCCGGCGGCGGCCTGTCCTCTCTGAACGATCGGCTGGCAGGGTGCCGTCCGCACCGCCTGGCACCGGAACAGGATGTGGCACCGGCCAGTGCCAACCCGTCCGCTCCCGTCCTGTCGGAAGGATTCTCGCACAGCTTTTCCCTCCCCTTCCTGATCCGGATGCTGTTCTCCTGCCTGATCGATGCCGACCGGCTGGAAACGGAGCGCTTCTACGCCGAACTCCGGAAGGAGGAGGTCGATCGCGGCTGCCCGCTGACCATCGGGGATTTGCGCGGGCGGCTCGACCGCCACCTGTCTCAATTCGAAGGGGAGAGCGGGCCGGTCAACGCCCTGCGGGCGGAGGTGCTGGCGGCGGCCAGGGCCGGTTCGGAGCAGGCGCCCGGCCTGTTCTCCCTCACCGTGCCGACCGGCGGCGGCAAGACGCTGGCCTCGCTGGCTTTCGCGCTGGACCACGCGGAGCGGCACAATCTGCGCCGGGTCATCTACGTCATTCCCTTCACCTCCATCGTCGAGCAGACCGCCGACGTCTTCCGAACGGCGCTGGGCGACCGCGACGCCGTCCTGGAACACCACAGCGGCTTCGATTTCGGCCCGGGGCCGGACAAGGGGAGACGCGCCGCGGACGATCCGGAGGAGGAGGGACCCGACGGCATCGCGAAGCTGCGCCGAGCCGCCGAGAATTGGGACCGGCCCATCGTCGTCACCACGGCGGTGCAGTTCTTCGAAAGCCTGTTCTCCAACCGCACCTCCCCCTGCCGCAAGCTGCACGCCATCGCCGGATCGGTGGTGATCCTCGACGAGGCGCAGACCCTTCCCCTGAAATATCTGCTGCCCTGCCTGGAGGCCCTGCGGGAACTGGCGCGCGGCTATCGCACCTCGGTGGTTCTCTGCACCGCCACCCAGCCGGCGGTAACCGTGGACTCCGGCTTCAAGGGCGGGCTGGAGACGGTTCGGGAACTGGCGCCCGACCCCCAGGGGCTGTACCGGCGGCTGAAGCGGGTGACGGTCGAGCGCATCAGGGAACCGCTCGGCGACGAGGAACTGGCGGAGCGCCTGCGGGCGGAGCGTCAGGTCCTGTGCATCGTCAACAACCGGCGGCACGCGCGCGATCTGCTGCGTCAGGTCGCCAACGGGCTGAACGATCCCGAAAGCGCCCGCCATTTGTCCACCTGCCTGTGCGCGGCCCATCGCCGGGCGGAACTGGCGGCGATCCGCAAGGACCTGAAGGACGGAGCGCCTGTGCGTCTGGTCGCCACCTCCCTGGTCGAGGCCGGGGTGGATTTCTCGTTCCCCACCGTCTACCGGGCCTTGGCCGGGCTCGATTCCATCGCCCAGGCGGCGGGCCGCTGCAACCGCAACGGCGAGCTGCGCAAAGATGGCCTGCCGGAACTGGGCCGGGTCTTCGTCTTCAGCAGCCCCGAGAGCGAGAACCGCAAACCGCCGCCGGAGCTGAGCCAGTTCGCCGAGGTCGCCGCCAGCATCCTGCGCACCCACGACGACCCGCTCGCCCTCGACACCATCCGCGCCTATTTCCAGCGCCTCTACTGGCAGCGCGGGCGGGAGGAGCTGGACGCCGCCCTGGTCGGCGAGGGGGCGGAGCCGATCAAGGGCATCCTGGAGGCGCTGCGCCTGTATCAGCGGGGCCAGGACTATCCCTTCGCCGACATCGCCAAGGCGTTCCGCATCATCGAATCGCCCCTGGTGCCGGTGATCGTGCCCTACCGGCCCGCCGACGATCCGGACGCCGTGCCGCGCCTGCTGCGGGACCTGGATTATGTTCCGGCGGAGAAGACGGGCGGCATCGCGCGGGCTCTGCAGCCTTATCTGGTGCAGATCCCACGCAGCGCCCGCAACACGCTGATCGCTGCCGGAGCGGCCGAGTGTGTCCGGAAGGGCGAGCTTGGCGAACAGTTCGTCCGCCTGGTCAACGGCGACCTCTACCGCCCCGACGTCGGGCTGGATTGGGAGGACCCAACCTTCCGCAAGATCGAAACCGGCATCTTCTGAGGAGCGTCATGACCTACGGCGTCAAACTCCACGTCTGGGGGGAGCGGGCGTGCTTCACGCGCCCGGAAATGAAGGTCGAGCGCATGTCCTACGACATCATGACGCCCTCGGCCGCGCGGGGAATATTGGAGGCGATCCACTGGAAGCCGGCCATGCGCTGGATGATCGACGCCATCCATGTGCTGAAACCCATCCGCTTCCAGTCGATCCGCCGGAACGAGGTGTCGGGGCTCGTCCCGAAAAGCTTCGTCACCGCGGCGATGAAGGCCGGGGCCGTGCACGACCTGCGCATGGACGCCGCGGAGAACCGGCAACAGCGGGCGGCGACCGTGCTGGTCGACGTGGCCTACGTCATCGAGGCCCATTTCGATCTGACCGACCGCGCCGGAGCGGAGGACACGCCGGCCAAGCATCTCTCGATGTTCAACCGCCGCGCCGGGCAGGGGCAGTGCTTCCACCAGCCCTGCTTCGGCACGCGGGAGTTTCCGGCCCATTTCGCCCTGCTGGACGGCGACCTTCCGCCGTCCGCCCTGCCCGACGACCAGCGGAACCGCGATCTCGGCTGGATGCTGCTGGACATGCGGCACGACCGGGACAGCCGGGTCGGCAACCAGCATTGCTGCACGGCGCACTGCACGCCGCTGTTCTTCCACGCCACCCTGCGCGACGGCGTGGTCGCCGTGCCGCCGCCGGAGTCGGTCGAGGTGCGGTCATGACCCTGTTCGCCGCTCTGAACGGCTATTACGACCGCTTGGCGGAGCGGGGGGACGTGCCGCCGTTCGGCTTTTCGATGGAGCGGATCTCCTACGCCGTGGTCCTGTCGCCCGGCGGCGAGCCGGTCGAGGTGACGGACCTGCGCGTCCTGTCGGGCAAGAAGCCGAAGCCCCGTCCGTTGATGGTCCCCCAGTTCTTCGGGCGGTCCGGGACCAAGCCGCCGCCCTATTTCCTCTGCGACCACACCCGCTTCCTGTTCGGGGTGGGGGCCGACAAGGCCACGGGCGCCCGCGCGGAGTCTCCCGCCTATTTCGCCGCCTTCAAGGAGCGCCATCTCGCCGCCATCGACGGTTCGAACGACGAGGGGCTGGTCGCGCTGCGGAACTTCCTCACGCACTGGACGCCGGATGCCTTCCGGGCCCCGCTGTTCGACGACGCCATGCTCGATCAGTACATGGTGTTCATGCTGGACGGCGACCGGAACGCCGTGGGCCAGCCGCGTTTCCTGCACGACCGCCCGGCCGCCCGGCGCCTGTGGGAGAAGGAGCTTGCCGCAAAGAAGGGTGACGAGGGCTTCTGCCTCGTCACCGGGGAATGGGGGCCGGTCACCGCCCTCCACCCGCTCATCAAGGGCGTGTGGGGCGCGCAGACCGGCGGCGCCCGCATCGTGTCGTTCAACAGCAACGCCTTCACCTCCTACGCCAAGAGCGACGGCCTCAACGCCCCGGTGTCCGACGCGGTCACTTTCGGCTACGGAACGGCGCTGAACACCCTGCTGAAGGAGGGAAGCGGCAACCGCCTGCAGGTCGGCGACGCCACGGTCGCCTTCTGGGCCGACACCTCGGGCGGCGAGGAGGCGGCCCAAAAGGCGGAGGCGCTGTTCTCCGACCTCCTCGATCCGCCGCGCCCCGATGACACTGAGGAGGCCCAGCGCATCAAGGACGTCCTTACTCCCGTGAGCCAGGGACGGCCGGTGCGCGAGATCGACCCGATGCTGGACGAGCGGACGCGCTTCTTCATCCTCGGCCTGTCCCCCAACATCGCCCGCCTGTCGGTGCGCTTCTGGCTGGAGGACAGCTTCGGCGCCATCGCCGAGCACATCGGCCAGCATTGGCGCGATCTGGAAATCAAGCCCGATCCCTGGCGCACCGCGCCGTCGGTCTGGGCGCTGCTGCGCGAAACCGCCCTGATGGGCAAATCCGACAACGTCGCCCCGCTGCTGGGCGGCGAGGTGATGCGCGCCGTCCTCACCGGCGGTCGCTACCCGCGCAGCCTGCTGGCGGCGGTCATCACCCGCATCCGGGCCGGCGACGAGATCACCGGCGCCAAGGCGGCCATCTGCAAAGCCTGTCTGAACCGCGACTCCCGCCTGGGATCGAAGAAGGAGGAGGAACTTCCCGTGAGCCTGAACCGCGACGAGGCGAATGCGGGCTACCGGCTGGGCCGGTTGTTCGCCGTGCTGGAGAACACCCAGCGGGCCGCCCTGGGCAAGGTCAACGCCAGCATCCGGGACCGCTATTTCGGCGCCGCCTCGGCCACCCCGGCCAGCGTCTTCCCCATGCTGCTGCGCAACAGCACCCATCATCTGGCGGTGCTGCGCAAGGGCGACAAGGCCCGGCTGGGCGGCTGGTTCGAGGGCGAGATCGGCGAGATCCTCGGCGGCCTCGGCGCCTCCTTCCCGCGGTCGCTGCGCATCGAGGACCAGGGGCGCTTCGCCATCGGCTACTACCACCAGCGCTACGCCGGCAAGACCGATGCCTCCCTTCCCGCCCCCGATACCGCCGCCTCATCCGCCGACATGACCGATTCCGAGGACTGAGCCATCATGCCCGCCAATCAGAAGAGCCCCATCCAGAACCGGTACGAATTCGTCTATCTGTTCGACGTGACCAACGGCAACCCGAACGGCGATCCCGATGCCGGCAACCTGCCGCGCCTGGACCCGGAAACCAACAAGGGGCTGGTCACCGACGTCTGCCTGAAGCGCAAGATCCGCAACTACGCCGCGCTCAGCCGCGACGGCGAGCCGCGCTACGGCATCTACGTCCAGGAGGGCGCGATCCTCAACGAGAAGCACCGCGCCGCCTACGCGGCCGTCCGCCCCGACGACAAGGACGTCGCCACCGCCAAGAAGCTGTCGCCGAAGGGCGAGGAGGAAACCGCCGTCCGCCGGTTCATGTGCGACAACTTCTTCGACGTGCGCAGCTTCGGCGCGGTGATGAGCACCAGCATCAATTGCGGGCAGGTGCGGGGACCGGTGCAGATGTCCTTCGCGCATTCGGTCGAACCGATCCTGCCGCTGGAAATCTCGATCACCCGCATGGCCGCCACCTCCGAGAAGGAGTTGAAGGAGCGCAAGGAGGGCGAGGCCGCGGAGGACGAGCGCCGCGAGAACCGCACCATGGGCCGCAAGCACGTCGTGCCCTATGGGCTGTACCGCAGCCACGGCTACATCTCGGCCAGCCTGGCGGGCAGGACCGGCTTCGACGAGGACGATCTCGACCTGCTGTGGGCCGCGCTGGAGCAGATGTTCGACCACGACCGCTCGGCCGCGCGGGGCGAGATGGCCGGGCGCAAGCTGTTCCTGTTCCGCCATGACAGCGTGCTCGGCAACGCCCCGGCGCACCGGCTGTTCGACCTCGTCACCGTCAAGCGCCGCTTCCAGGGCGCGGATTACGACCTGGACGGCGGTGGGCTGGACAATCTGCCGCCGGCCCGCCGCTTCGCCGACTACACGGTATCGACGGACACGGCCGGCGTGCCCGCCGGGGTGACGCTGATCGAGAAGTTCTGACGGCCCCGCCCATGGACGCGGACGATCTCCTCCCGCTGTCGGCCCTTCAGCACCACCTGTTCTGCCCGCGCCAATGCGCCCTCATCCATGTCGAGCGCCAGTGGCAGGAGAACCGGCTCACGGCGGAGGGCCGCCTGCTGCACGAGTCCGTGGACGCGGGCGGGCGGGCGATGCGCGGCGCCGTCCGCACGGTGCGGTCGATGCCGCTGCGCTCGCACCGGCTCGGCCTCGCCGGGGTGGCCGATGTCGTGGAGTTGCACGGGGTGGAGCGCCGCCCCTTCCCGGTGGAGTACAAGCGCGGCCGCCCCAAGGCCCACCGGGCCGACGAGGTGCAGCTCTGCGCGCAGGCCTTCTGCCTGGAGGAGATGTTCGGCACCGCCATCGCCGAGGGCGCCCTGTTCTACGGCGAGACGCGGCGGCGCGTTGCGGTGGCGCTGGACGCCACCTTGCGCGACCTGACCGAACGGACAGCCGCAGCGGTGCGGGAGATGGTGCGGACCGGCACCACCCCGCCGCCGGTCTATGAAGCCCGCAAATGCCAGAGCTGCTCCATGCTCGACCTCTGCCGCCCGCGGCGCTTGAGCCACCCGCCCGCCGTCGCCCTCTGGCTGACCCGGCAATTGAACGAACCGGACGACGACGAGGCGGCCGACACACGGCCACCTTGAAAACAGCGAGGTTGCAGATCCCATGCGGCAGCATCTGAACACCTTGTTCATCACGACCGATGGCGCGTGGCTGCGCAAGGATGGCGCCAACATCGTGGTGGAGGTGGAGCGTGCCGAGATCGGCCGGGTTCCCATCCACATGATGGGCGGCATCGTCTGTTTCGGCCGGGTCGGCATGTCGCCACCGCTGATGGGGCATTGTGCGGAAGCGGGAGTGGCGGTTTCCTTTCTCAGCGAGCATGGCCGGTTCATGGCACGGGTCGAGGGGCCATGCAGCGGCAATGTGCTTCTGCGGCGGCGTCAATATCGGATGGCCGACGATCCCGCAGCCGGACTTGTCATCGTCCGAGCCATCGTCGCGGCGAAGGCGGCGAATCAGCGCGCCGTGCTGCGGCGGGCATTGCGGGATCATGGCGCCGGATTGGAGGACCCCGGCCATGCGCGGCTGGACGATGCCCAGCGCCGCCTGGGCGATGTGGCCCGCCGCGTGATGGAAGCGCCGGACATCGAGGCGGCGCGCGGCCACGAGGGTGACGCCGCGAACGCCTACTTCGGCGTGTTCGATCACCTCGTCCGCCGCGCCGACGGCACGTTCCGGTTCGGCGGGCGCAGCCGGCGACCGCCCTTGGACCCCTGCAACGCGCTGTTGTCGTTTCTCTATGCCATGCTCGGCCACGATTGCCGTTCCGCCTTGGAAAGCGTGGGGTTGGACCCTCAGGTGGGGTTTCTGCACCGTGACCGCCCCGGCCGTTCCAGCCTCGCCCTGGATCTGATGGAGGAATTCCGGCCCGTGCTGGCCGACCGTGTGGTTCTGACGCTGATCAATCGCCAACAGCTGGGAGAAAAGGATTTCATCCGCATGGACGGAGGCGCGGTGCTGTTGCGGGACGATTCCCGCAAGGCGGTGCTGACGGCTTACCAGGAGCGGAAGAAGGATGAGATCACGCACCCGTTTCTGAACGAAAAGATCAGCCTCGGGCTGGTTCCCCACATTCAGGCGCAACTTCTCGCCCGTCATCTTCGGGGTGATCTGGATGGCTACCCGCCCTTTCTATGGAAGTGAATCCCCATGCTGATGCTCATCACCTACGATGTGAACACCCAGGATGCACCAGGGCGCCGCCGGCTGCGCCGGGTCGCCAGAGCCTGTCAGGATTTTGGGCAAAGAGTTCAGTTCTCGGTTTTCGAATGCGATGTCGACCCGGCGCAATGGACCGCCCTGCGTGCCCGTTTGATCGGGGAGATCAACCAGGAAACGGATAGCCTCCGCTTTTATCATCTCGGCGCCAACGCGGCCCGCCGCATCGAACATGTGGGTGCCAAACCGGTTCTGGACCTTGGCGGTGCCTTGGTCTTTTAATCGGCGCGAACCGGAAGCGGGCACAAATCCCCCGGGGGGTTCGCACATGATTTTCATCAATGACTTGTGCCGTTCCGACGCGAAAATGGCCGCACCTCCGGCCGCTCCCGATGGAGGTTCGCATCGGTTGGGGGATTGTGGGTTCTTGGACAAGTCCATAAAGTTGAGGAGTCGCCCTCCGTGCGGGGGCGTGGATTGAAACATCGAGGATGGCGAATCCACCCGACCACTCGACAAGTCGCCCTCCGTGCGGGGGCGTGGATTGAAACTCCTCATCAATGATGACATCCACCAGTTCGAGGAACGTCGCCCTCCGTGCGGGGGCGTGGATTGAAACGGCCGCCGTAGCGGACGGGAGCCGGGTTATCGGTTGTCGCCCTCCGTGCGGGGGCGTGGATTGAAACGATGGTGACGACGCGGTTCGCCACGTCGTTGATCGTCGCCCTCCGTGCGGGGGCGTGGATTGAAACCAGAACCATCTGATTGAGGATCTGCGGCTGTGCATGTCGCCCTCCGTGCGGGGGCGTGGATTGAAACGTCACCGTCCCCATCCGGCCCTCTTGCGCGAACTTGTCGCCCTCCGTGCGGGGGCGTGGATTGAAACTGCGACTGGTGGCGCCCCCAGCGCGAACTCCGCGCGTCGCCCTCCGTGCGGGGGCGTGGATTGAAACCCAGCACGAGGCCGGCGGTTGCGGCGACATGCGCGTCGCCCTCCGTGCGGGGGCGTGGATTGAAACAATAGCCCTCTTCAGTCTCTCGCGCGGGCTTTCGGTCGCCCTCCGTGCGGGGGCGTGGATTGAAACAAGAACGCTGGTCGGAAGGGTCGCGTCCCGACTCCGTCGCCCTCCGTGCGGGGGCGTGGATTGAAACATATCGCCGCGCCCGTGGTCGCCATGCCGTTGCGGTCGCCCTCCGTGCGGGGGCGTGGATTGAAACTCCGGGGACAGCGGCTCGTCAGACGGGCGAACCGGTCGCCCTCCGTGCGGGGGCGTGGATTGAAACGGTGCGCCATCCCAAGATGGCCTGTGCGTGGTAGAGTCGCCCTCCGTGCGGGGGCGTGGATTGAAACCGTCCCTCTTGAACTTCGGAGCCCCGTAGTCGTCCAGGTCGCCCTCCGTGCGGGGGCGTGGATTGAAACCGTTGCGACCGCGGATAACAGTCTGCTGCACCTCGGTCGCCCTCCGTGCGGGGGCGTGGATTGAAACCCACACGGTGAGATAAGCATCCTCGTCCCGCGACTGTCGCCCTCCGTGCGGGGGCGTGGATTGAAACGAGATGGTCAAGAGCCTGCCGTGCTGCGTCACCGTTGTCGGGCGTCTTGGCAAACTAGACCCTTAACGACAAGAGGAACTGGACCTCCTTCTGTAGAGGGAGGCCAGCATGTCGGTTGTTGAAGAGAGCGTTTTG
>NZ_JBHSLC010000036.1:0-92272 GCF_042657465.1 Azospirillum himalayense
TGGTGTAGGTCGCCCCACCCACCGTGACGGTGACGGTGCTGTCGGCCTCCGCCGTGCCGGTCAGGATCGGCGTGGCGCTGTTGCTCAGCGCGGCGCTGGTGATGACCGGAGTCGCGGGCGGCGTCACGTCGGCCACGCTCACCACCGCGCTGACGCCGGAGATGGTCGCGCTGCCGGCGGCACCGCCGCTGTCGGTCAGGCTGGCGATGGCCACCGTGCGGTCGCCCAGCGTCGGCGTCCCGCTGGTGTTCTTGTAGGCGACGCCGCCGAGCAGCACGCTCATCTGCGCGTCGCTGCGCTCCAACCCGCTGAGGGTGACCGTGGCGACGCCGCCGATCACCGACACGGTGACGCTGGCGTTGCCGCCCGCCACGCCCAGCCCGGTCAGGGTGGCGGTGGCGCCGTTGGTCAGGACGACGTCGATGCCGCCGATGGTCAGGATCTCGGTGGCGTCGACCACCCCGCCGACGGTGAACACCGCGCCGCGGAAGCTCTGCCCGGCCTCCACCGTGGAGGCCGTCACGCCGCTGAACAGGTTGGTCGAGCTGTCCACCCCGACGCCGAAGGTCTTGGCTCCGCCGGTCGCGGTCAGGGTCGGCACGGCGTCGACGGTGATCGTCGCGGTGGCGCTGCCCGCGCTGAAGGCGTCGGCGGTGGTGGTGTCGGCGGTGGCGCCCGGCGTGCCGCTGGTCCGGTCCCAGGCCCTGAAGGTGAGGCCGCCGGTGTCGGTGCTGGTGAAGCCCGACCCGCTCGGCACGAAGCGGACACGGTCCGACCCGGCGAGCAGCAACGCCGCCCCGTTGGACGACCCGGTGGGAATGTCCGTCCAGGCGCCGGTGCCGACCTTGTACTGCCAGGTGCCGTTGGTGTTGGTCACGCCGGTGACGGCGATGCCGAGCGGGAGGACGGTGACCATCGGGAACGGGCTGTCATACTCCGCGTCGGTGGCGGTGCCGGCGGAGGCCAGCAGCGCCGTGACGGTCATCCCGCTGTTCGCGGCGTCGGCGATGCCCTGGTCGATGGTGGTCAGGCTGCGGACGTCGTTGGACAGGATCGGGCTGTCGTTTGCGCCGGTGAAGTTGAGGGTGAGCTGCTGCGAGACGGTGCGGTTGCCGTCGGAGACGGTGAAGGTGCTGGTGCCCTGCATCGGCCCGGCCGGGACGCCGTTGAGGAAGGCGGCGTCGAACACATAGGCGTAGTGGCCGGTCTGGCTGTTGACATAGGAGGTGCCGCCCGGCCCGGTGGACCAGATGTCGTAGGTGACGCCGTTGCTGAGCGTGACGCTGCCGTACTGGAGCGGGGAGGCCTGCGAGCCGGCGATGGAGTAGGTCAGCGTGTCGCCTTCCAGGTCCGTCGCGGAGAGCTGGCCGTCGATCAGCGGGAAACTGTCGTTGGCGGCGGTGTCGACGAGAGTCGCCGGCGTGGTCGGGACGGCCAGGACCGGCGGGGCGTTGGTGTCGATGCGGTCGTTGTTCTGGTTGATCGGGGTGGTGTAGGGGGTGTTGGCGTTGCTGGCGCCGTCGACCAGGACGATGTTGACCGGGATATCCTGGTTGGCCGCGAGGTTGCCGGTGCGCTGGCCGTCGGCGGTGACGGTGAAGGTGGCGGTGTAGGTGGTGGCGCTGACCTTGGTCAGGTTGGCGAGCGCGAAGCCGTCGACCGTGCTGCCGCTGCCCAGCGTGTAGGTGTCGCTGTCCGACGCCACGGTGATCGTCACCGTCACCACGTCGCCGACCTTGGCCGGCTGGTTGGGGATGGCGACCTTGGTGATCGACGGCGGCGTCGTGTCCGCCGTGTTGTTCGTCACCGACTGGTTGGTGACGCTGGCCGCGTCCGCCCCGCCGGTCGCGTTCTGGATCGCCGCCGCGTCGTTGCCGTTGGTGGGGTCGGTGTAGCTGACGGTGACCGTCTGCCCGTGCTGGACCGCCTGGGCCAGGGTCAGAGTGACCGTCTTGTTGACGCTGTTCACGGCGACGCCGGTGACGGTCACCGTGCTGCCACCGACCTTGACTTCGAAGGCGCTTGCCGCCGGGCCGTTCACGGCGTCCAGCGCGACGTCGTAGGTCAGAACCAGCGTCGTTCCGTCCACCGTCGCGCTCTGCAGGACCGGCACCACCGCGGGGCGTGGCCCCATGACCGTGGTAATGAGGAATGTCGAGGCGACGTCGAGGCCGTTGGTGGCCTGAATAACTCCGCTGGTGTTGTCGCCCGCCGGATCGACGTATCGGAATTCAATGTAGTCGCCGGCTGCGAAGGTGCTGCTGACGGTCAGCGTTACGGTCTTGCCGGACACCACGGCGGCGGTCACGTTGACCTTCGTTCCGTTGATCAGGATGGCACTGGTGCCCCAGGACATGTCGCCGGGCGAAATCGCATCGAAGGTGGACAGGGCCGGCTGGCTGACGCTGTCGAGATTGCCGTCGAAGGTCACAGTGATGGTGGACTCGCCGACATAGGCAACGGTGTCCACGGCTTCGGGGGCCGCCATCAGCACGCCCGCGTAGCGTTCGATCCGCAGCGCCTCGGTCTGCACGACGCCACGCGTCCAGTCGAGATCCCAATTGCCGCCAAGATCCGCGGCACCTGTCAGTGTCCGCGACGCCGCCATGCCGGCGCCGGTGATGTCGGACAATGCGTCCAGGAACGCCTCGCCATGGCCGCTCGCCACGTTGCAGCCGTACAGCAGGATGTCGCCTTCATCGGCAAGGCAGGCACCGATGGCCGTCAGTTCCGCCGCCCGTCTCGGAAGCGATGCAGCGTCGAGTCGGGTCGCACCGAGTTGGAGCCCGCCCTCGAAACCGTGGGACAGCACATGGATGGCCCGGATGCCGGAGCGATTGGCCAGCGCCTGTGCCATGACCGTCACGCCGTCGCAGCCTTCGCCGATCAGCACGGCTTCCATGCCGGAGGGAAGGCCCGCCTGAAGGTCCCGCCAACCGCTGAGGGCGGTGTCGATGACGGCGATCTCGGCCGCCGTGTCGAGGACGCGACCAGAGGTGATAACGCGCGTGGTGGAGGCGGCGGCGGACGCTTCGGTCATGGCGGACATTTCCTGAGTGGGGCGCAATCCGGAGGAGCCATCTCTCGAAAGAAATGGGTGCCTCCTTTGATTTGACATGCCCACAACCGGACGTCCGGGTCAATGAATACAACGCAATATCACTGCATTTGGCACAGGAGGCTTCTTGTCAATAGCAAGCATAAGCCGTCATTCTAATGTTACATATTGCGGAATATTGCATTATTTGACGCGTTAATGCGTTATTAATATTCTGTCTATTAATGGTCAATCCGTGTATTGACGGAATTTTTATTTCGATTTGCCGCGAGTTGTCCTGAATTATACTAGTAAAGGTGGCGCAATGGAGAGTCGTGGCAGCAAGCAACGCCCGCGCTTTTCTGCTCCGCGCATCTTGGCACGACGCAACGATAGGGCGTGGCGTGGCTGCCTAACGCCGGGCTGAGCTCCCATCGTTTTTCAATCGCATGTGACAAGCCTTTCGTTCTATTCACCGGAAGAATTGCGGAAATCTCCGCCGACCCGGCACTATCCGGTGGCGGTCGACTCCCGCACCCGGTCGGGGGTGAAGGGCAGATCGCGCAGGCGTCGGCCGGTCGCCGAGCGGATGGCGTTGCCGATGGCCGCGGCGGTCGGGCCCTGCGCCGCCTCGCCGGTGCCGAGGAAGGGATCGCCGGGCCGTTCGACGATGTGGACGTCGATGCGGTCGGGCACGCTGGCGAAGCGCAGGATGGGGTAGCTGGCCCAATCCACCGAGGTGACGCGGGTGTCGTCGTAGGCGACGCGCTCGAACAGGGTCCAGCTCATGGCCTGGATGATGCCGCCTTCCGTCTGGTTGCGGATGCCGTCGGGGTTGACGATCTCGCCGCTGTCGATGGCGGCGGTGGCGCGGGTCATCCGCACCCGTCCGTTGCCGCGGTCCACCGCCAATTCCACCGCCAGCGCCAGATAGGCGGCGTGGTTCTTGTAGCGGGCGAAGGCGAAGCCATGGCCGAAGCCCGGCGCCGGCGCGGCGCCCGTCCAGCCGAAGCGCTCCGCCGCCAGTTCCACCACCCGGCGGGCGCGCGGGTCCTCCAGGTGGCGCAGGCGGAACTCCACGGGATCGGCGCCGGCCAGCAGCGCCAGATCGTCCATCATGCTTTCCAGCGCGAAGACGTTGGCGTAGGCGCCGAGCGATCGCAAGGCCGACACCCGCAGCGGCATGTCGGGCAGGAAGTGCCAGAGGATGCGGGTGTTCGGAATGGCGTAGAGCGGGATGGCGTTGCGGTCGCCGTTGCCGGCGGGGGTGATCTGCATCGCCGCCGGTTCCGCCGGGAAGGGCTCGGCCAGATGGCGGGCTGCCAGCAGGGCGCCGGCACCGCCGGGGCGGGTGGTGTGGGTGTTGGACCAGACGTCGAAGGTCCAGCGGTCGATGCGCCCGTTTCCGTCCAGGGAGGCCGCGGCCTCGATCATCATGGCCGGTCCGTAGGGCTCCCCGCCGTGCTCCTGCTCGCGCATCCACTGCACCCGCACGGGGCGGCCCGGCAGCTTGCTGGCGATCAGCGCCGCGTCCGCCGCCGCGTCGTCGGCGCCGTTGTGGCCGTAGCAGCCGGACCCCTCCGTGTGGATCACCCGCACCCGATCCAGGGGCAGGCGCAGAATCTCGGCGATGGCCTTGCGGTCGGGATAGACGCCCTGGGTGTGCGACCAGACGGTCAGCCCGTCCTCGCCCATCACCGCCACGCCGCAGGACGGGCCGATGGAGCCGTGGAGCTGATAGGGCCGGGTGAAGCGGGCGCGCAGGCTGCGCGGCCCGTCCGCGAAGGCGCCGGCCTCGCCCTTGGCGTCCACCGTGCCGACCTCGCGTTCCAAACCGCGCAGCAGGTCGGGGATCGGGGTGTCGCCGGGCAGGGTCGCCGGCTCCTCCCAGCGGGCGGCGGTGGCGAGGGCGCGCATCGCCTTGACCGCCCGGTACTCCTTGTCGGCCACCACGGCCAGGAAGTTGCCGTCGCGCAGAACGGCGACCACCCCCGGCATCGCCTCCACACCGGCGGCGTCGAGCGCGGTCAGCCGGGCGGCGGGGCTGGGCGGGCGGACGACGCGGGCGTGCAGCATGCCCTCCAGCCGCAGATCCTGCACATAAGCCGCGCCGCCGGTCACCTTGGCCGGGATGTCGACGCGGGGCAGCGGCTTGCCCATCACCGACAGCCGGTCCGGCGCGGTCAGCGGGGCGTCCGCCGGGACGTCCACGGTCATGTCGAGCGACGCGGCCAAATCCCCATAGCCGAGCGAGCGCCCGTCCGGCGCCGTCACCCGCCGGTCGACGACGCCCAGCGCGTCGGCCGGCGCGCCGAAGCGCCGCGCCGCTTCCTGCGCCAGCAGGGCACGGGCCTGGGCGGCGGCGGCGCGGATGGCGGTGCCGCTGTTCTGCATGGACTGGCTGCCGGCGGTGTAGCCCTCGTTCGGGGTGCGGGCGGTGTCTGCGGTGACCAGGGTTATGGCGGCGGGCGGGACGCGCAGTTCCTCCGCGGCGACCTGGATCAGGGCGGTGCGGATGCCCTGGCCGAGCTCGGCCTTGCCGGTGAAGACGGTGATGGCGCCGTCCGCGCCGATGCGGATCCAGGCGTCGAGCCGGGGCGTTTGCGCGAGGCTGCCCGGAGCGGGCTTGGGAGACCGGGCGCCACCGCCGCCGCCGGTCTGGGCGGTCAGGGGGCGGGTCAGCGACACGGTGACGACCAGGGCACCGCCGCCGGCCAGCAGGCCGCGGCGGGTCAGGGGGAAGGGGCTGTGGTCGCTCATCATCCGGCCCTCCCGTTCGGAGCGCCGGTTGCCGCGTGGCGCATGGTGTCGGCGGCGCGGCGGATGGCCCGCAGGATGCGCATGTGGGTGCCGCAGCGGCACAGGTTGAACTCCAGCGCGCGGCGGATCGCGGCGTCGTCGGGGTCCGGCTGCTCCTGGAGCAGGGCCTGCGCCCGCATCATCATGCCGGGGATGCAGTAGCCGCACTGGGCCGCCTGCTCCTCGATGAAGGCGCGCTGCATGGGGCCGGGGGCCTCGGCGGTGCCCAGCCCCTCGACCGTGGTGACGGAGCGGCCCTGAAGCAGCAGGATCGGCGTGACGCAGGACAGAACGGCGCGCCCGTCCACCATCACCGTGCAGGACCCGCACTGGCCGAGCCCGCAACCGAACTTCGCCCCGTTCAGCCCCAGATCGTCGCGCAGCACGTAGAGAAGCGGCGTGTCCGGGTCCGCCTCCACCCGCTGGGGGATGCCGTTCACCGTGAGGTCGATCGCCATGATGGGCTCCCTTGTTGGGTGCGCTTTGGTTCAGTCGGCGGCGCCGACGTTCCGGGGCGCCCGTTCGATGCCGTCGGCGGGGCGGACGGCCACGCGATGCGTCCCGCTGCGCGTGTCGGCCACCAGCCGCTCCAACCCCTCCCACGGCGGCTGATCGCTGAAGCGCCCGCGCAGGTGGCGCAGCAGGGCCACCATATCGGCGTCGGTCAGCGCGCCGCCGAAGGCCGGCATCACCGCGCTGACGGTGCCGTCGCCGGGCGGCAGGCCGAACAGCGTGACGTTGACGATGTTCTGCGGGTTGGACGCGTTCACCGCCGTGCTGAGCGCGAAGGGCAGCCCGCCGAAGGGCAGCGGCCGTCCGGACTCGTGGCAGGCGGCGCAGGCCGTGCGGTAGATCGCCTCGCCCCGCTCGTCGCCCTGGGAGTCCGCGGCGGGCGGGCGGGTCATGCCGTCGGCGGTGAGGCGTGGAACCAGGCCTTGCAGGTCTTCGCCGCGGCGCAGGCGCTCGGGGCTGGGGGAACCCATGCGGTCGGCGACGTAGGCGGCGATGGCGGCCACCTCGGCGTCGGGCAGCCCGGCGAGGTTGCCGGTGACTTCCGCCATCGGCCCGCGCGACACGCCGTGCGCCGGGTGCCAGCCGTGCCGCAGGTAGAAGGTCAGGCTGTCCGCCGTCCAGGGGATGGGGGCCGGAGACTGTTCGTTGATGGGGTAGGCGGTCCAGCCCTCGGCCTCGCCACCGGACCAGGCGCGATTCTCCTCAACCGCGCCCAGCGCGTTGCGCGGGCTGTGGCAGGCGCCGCAATGGCCCAGCCCCTCCGCCAGATAAGCGCCGCGGTTCCAGACCTCCGGCTTGGCCGGGTCGGGGGTGAAGGCGCCCTCACGGAAATAGAGCAGCTTCCACCCGGCCACCGCCATGCGGATGTTCAGCGGGAAGGGCAGGTCGTTGGCGGGCGCCTCCGCCCGCACCGGGGTGCGCGTCATCAGGTAGGCGTAGAGCGCGCGGTTGTCGGCGTCGCTGACCAGCGTGTAGTGGTCGTAGGGGAAGGCGGGGTAAAGATGCCGCCCGTCGCGGTCCACCCCGCGCCGCATGGCGCGGATGAAGGCCTCCTCGCTCCAGCGGCCGATGCCGGCTTCCTCGTCGGGCGTGATGTTGGTGGAATGGATGGTGCCGAAGGGCGTCGGCAGGGCCAAGCCGCCGGCGAAGGACCGTCCGCCCGGTACCGTGTGGCAGGCGATGCAATTCCCAACCGCGGCCAGCCGCGCCCCTTCCGCCACCAGCTCCGGCGGAAAGCCATCCGCCGCCGGACGCGGCTGCGGCGGGATCGCCGCCTCCCACGCCCAGGCGAGCGCTCCGGCACCGAGCGCCAGCAGGACGGCGGCCCCGCCGATCACCCCGAGCCGTGTCTTCCTTCGCCCCATGCGCGCTCCTCCCACGATGCGAACAGGCGGAGCGGGAGATTGTTCTGAGAGTTCACCGCTCCATGACGTCGTCGAGCGTGGCGGCGAGGTCGCCGGGCTCCACCGGCTTGTGCAGCAGGCGGCAGCCGATCTTGCGGGCTTCGCGCAGCCGCTCCGGCGCCGTGTCGCCGGTGATGATGACCACCGGCACGTCCCAGCGGCGGCGGACCAGTTCCGCCACCGTGCGGCCGGTCTGCCCGCGCGGGAGGCGGTGGTCGGCGAGGACGACGTGCGGACGGCTGCGCAGCCGGGGCAGGCGGTCGGCCAGCTCCTCGGCCGAGCCGACGGCGGTCACCCGCACACCCCAGCGCTTCAGCAGCATGGTCATGGCGTGGCGCACCCGCTCGTCGTCCTCCACCAGCAGCACCCGCCGGCCTTTCATCCGGTCCGTCGGGGAGGCGGTGGCGGCCGCGCTGGTCGCAGCCACGGCCATGGCGCGGGCGGCGGCGGTCAGGCGGCGGTCGGGTTCGGAGGGAGGTGCGGCGCGTGGAACGGTCACCGTGAAGACCGTGCCCCGCCCGACCTGTGACCGGAGATCCAGCGTCAGCCCGAGCAGCCGCGCCATGCGGGCCACCAGCGGCAGGCCGAGGCCAAAGCCCTTGGCCGCGCTGCGCTCCGGATTGTCGAGCTGGTGGAATTCCTCGAAGATGGCGGCACGGGCGTCGGGGGGGATGCCGCGCCCGTCGTCCCACACCTGGAACTCCAGCGCGCCGGGGCGCCGACGGCAACCCAGAAGAACGCGTCCTCCGTTTCCACCGCCGTGGCGGACGGCGTTGGACAGCAGGTGGGTCAGAATCCGTTCCAACAGCCGCGGGTCGGTCTGCACCGCCACGCCGCAGGGGTGGACGTGCAGGCTCATTCCCTCGGTCGTGGCAGTCGCCCGGAACTCCTGGGCCAGACGGCGCATCAGCGCATCGGGGCGGAATTCCGTGACCATGACGTCCACCGCCCCGGCCTCCAGCCGGGCGAGATCCAGAAGGCCGCTCAGCATGCCGCTCAGGCTGTCGATGGAGGCCTGGAGGAGGTCCGCCGCCTCCCTTGCCGACGGGTTGGCGCCGACCGCGCCGCGCAGGATGTGAGCGTAGAGCGCCGCCGCCTGGATCGGCTGGCGCAGGTCGTGGCTGGCGGCGGTCAGGAAGCGCGCCTTGGCCCGGTCGGCGCGCTCCGCCGCCTCATGGGCGCGGCGAAGCTCCTCCTCCCGAGCGCCGCGGCGGTCCTCGGCGCGATGCAGCCGGTCGCGCAGCCGGCCCATCTCGCGGCGTTGCTCAGCCAGTTCGGCAGCCAGGCGCGCGCTTTCCTCGACCAGACGGCTGGCGTCGCGCTGGAGACGGTCCGCGGTTCGAACCCCCTCGGCAAGGTTGCGGTTCAACACCTCCAGGCTGTCACGCAGGGCCTTTCCCGTGGTTAGGACACTCCTGTCCGGTTTATCCGAATCCGCATCTTTTGGCATGGACGTCTCCACGATGGCCCCCGCTCACCGCCGCAAAACAAGCCGCAAAACAACTTCCGGCTCATGAATCCACGTGCGTCAGGTCACAACAGCGCAGAACAGGAATTGTTTTCGTGGGCATAACGATTCACGCGCGTGCAGGGTTCCTGATCATCGCCCACAGGGTGTCGGTTGCGGAGCAGCGACACGCCGTGCCCAAAAGGGTGGCAGGTTGTCGCATATGCAACGTGTTCTGTTCGCCCGGGAAGCGGAGATGACGGCACCAGGATGGTCATGGCGCTGTTGATTCCCAAGGCGCCGTTCCGGCGTCGATACGGGCGCTATGGAGCAATCAACTGGAGTCTCAACACGATGCGGGAATCCGGCGACCGGGCGGGGCGGCTTTGCACCGCCGCCCCTATGCGCTGGCACGGTGATTGCTTCGCAATCAAACGGATGCGGGTTTCCACCATACGGGATGTTTCTTGACCTTGTTCGTTGAGTAAACAATCTAACGTCCTTGGCGCCTGCATGGCCCGCGGCTGGTGCATTTGGAGGCAGGTTTGATCAACCCCATGATTACGGCCACCGCTGGCTGGTCCGAGGCGGTGGAGGAGCGGGCGCAGCGCCTGCTCCGCTATCAGGTCGGGACCGAGGGGCCGGACGGTGTCCCGGTGACCGTGCAGACCATGTTCGAGCGCTGCGGCTTCACGCCGATCGCCAGCGCCCGCTTCCTGATGTGCATCCCGCCTTTGACGGCGATGCACGAACTGACCAAAACCGTCACGCGCTTCCGGATCGACGGCGAAGCCTGTCCGGACCCGGCGGGCATGGCGAAAGCGGCGCTGTCCTTCGCCGGGCGCGCGGTGGCGGTGCATGAGTTGCACCCGGAGCGCCGGTTCGTCGCCGGCGTGATCTCCACCCTCTTGGGGTTGCAGGGGACCAGTCGGCGCTAACATCCGCTGGAAGCCGGGAGCGCCTTCGATCATACGGAGAACCAAGGGCCGTGCGGGTTCGCACGGCTCGTCGCCGTGTCCGGCCGCAGGGAAATCGCCATTCTTTAAAAGTTGTAACCGTCCTTTGGTTGCTCGTTCGCCGGACTCGCTCTATCAGTGTTCGACTGTATGACCATGGGCTGGCTGGACCGGTTCTGGCGAGGGAGGATGCGGCGATGGACAGGAAGCCGGTCGATTACGGGCAGTACAGCATCCTGGTCATCGAAGATCAGCCCTTCGTGCGCCGCACCATCATGCAAATCCTGTCGCAGATCGGCTTCCGCTCGATCGCCGAGGCCGACAACGGGGAAACCGGCATGCGGGAGTGCATCCGCGCCACCCCCGACGTGATCGTCTGCGACATCGACATGAAGCCGGTGTCCGGCCTGCAGTTCCTGGCCGATTTGCGGGCCAGCGCGGAGGTGAGGAACCGCCGCACGCCGGTGGTCTTCCTGACCAACCACACGGAATCCGAAATCGTGAAGAAGGCCATGTCCCTGGGCGTCAACGGCTTCGTCGTGAAGCCGCCGTCCTTCGGCGCCCTGAAGGAGCGGGTGGACCGCCTGCTGGCCGGCAGGTGAGGGAGAGGATGCGAGGCTTGCGGGTTGTGGTGATCTGCAGTCTGGCGCTGTTGCCGCTGGCTGCCTGTTCGGGGGAGCCCGGCGAGTCCGACATGCGCAAGCTGGTGGAATCGCACACCAAGCGGGCGCTGGACGGCCAGGGGCAGGGTGGCTTCCGCGGCTTCGAGAGCTTCCGCAAGCAGGGCTGCGTCGACACCAAGTACCGCAATGGCGCTCCGAAGCCGGACGACAAGCAATATGATTGCTATTACGCGGCAACCTTCGCGCCGCAGCCGGGCGCGACGGCGATGACCGTCAACGGCAAGGGTCGCTTCACCCGCACCGACAAAGGCTTGGCCTTCGAGGATCTGGGGGCACAACCACGTTGATACGGCGCGCTGATGCGCCGACAATTCAACACTGTCCGGAAAAGGAAACGGCCGGCCATGACCCTGTCATGAACCGGCCGCGTCAGATGGTGGAAGGGGCTGGATTTGAACCAGCGTACGCTTACGCGGGCAGATTTACAGTCTGCTGCCTTTAACCACTCGGCCACCCTTCCGCTGATGCTTGACGCGACCATCGGAGACCTGCCGTTCATCGGGCCTTGCTTGGCCTTCCGTCCGGCGGGTGGCGTTATCTAACGGGTAGCGGCCCTCCGGTCAAGCGGCTTTCTTCACCCGCAGCGCATCTTTGTTTAGGCTCCCTCGCCACGGGCGACGCGGGCCAGGGCGCTCAGCGGGTCGCCGTCCTCCGCGCTGAAGCAGGCGCTGAAGTCGTCGCAGACCTCGCAGTTCGGGGATTTGCAGAGCATCAGCCCCTCGCGCTCGCAGAGCTGGCGGTAGAAGAACTTCTTCCACTTCATGTCGCCGCTGTTCAGCGCGACCAGCGACGGGAAATGGCGGCGGAACATGGCGTTCAGCTCCCGCCGGTTGGCGAAGCCCATGTCCTGCCAGAGATGGTTCGGCCCCAGCGTGCGGCGGGCGACGATGGCGGCCAGCCATTCCTCCTCGACGGTCCCGGCGGCGCGGTGGTCGAGCAGGAAGGCCCGCAGATCCTCCTCCTCGATGGCGTCCTCACCGCTGCCGTCGGGCAGGGAAGGGAGAAGGTGGACGAAGCCCACCGCGTGCCGCCGGATCAGTTCGACCAGCGCCTCGCGCGTCAGTCCCAGGGAGGCTGTGACGCCGCTGGGATGCTGCACGGCCAGCCCGACGATGCGGCTGAACAGCAGCCGGTCGAGGGCCGGGCCATCCGGAACGCCGTCCAGGGCGTCGGCGGGCGGGTGGAGCGAGAAGACCGCGGGATCGGCGATGTCGGCAACCAGAGGGGCGGCCATCACGGTGTCGGCAATCATGGTCGGCGAACTCCCGCGTCGGGGGGTTGTTCGGTCATGACCATGATGGTGGATCAAATTCCCGCAACTGCGAAGTGGTTTTTTCCGGATGCGTTGCCGGAGCCTTTCCGGCATCCGCGTCAGCCGTTCAGAACCTCGGCCGTGAAGCGCTCGAAAAAGCCGTCGATGACGCGGTCGGCCTTGGCCTTGACCAGCTTGACCGCCAGCCGCCCGACGGCCCCGCCCAGCGCCGCCGCGAGGGTGAAGGACAGGTGCGTGTGGCCGTCCACCTCCTCCAGCGTGATGCGGGCCTCGCCCTTGACCGCTCCGGCGAGGCCGCCCTTGCCCTCGGCGTAGAGGATGTAGAAGCGCGGCGCGTCCTCCGGCGCCACCCGGACGTTCCCGGCGAAGCGCGCGTTCAGCGGCCCGACCGTGGCGCGCACGCGCGCGGTGTATTCGGTGGGTGACAGCCGGTCCATCTCCTCCAGCACCGGGATGCAGCGTTGCAGCACGGCGGGATCGCAGAGCGCGGTGAAGACCCGCTCGCGCGCCGCCGGAATCCGGTACTGGCCGTTCAGTTCCATGGATCACCTGTTGTTGGTCGGGCCAGTTGTTGGGCCGGAAATGCCAAGCGATTTGGTGTATGGATGACCCGCTTCCAAGACGCGCAATCGAGCACGGAGGGCGACAAACATGCGGCAGGCCGTCACGACGCTGACCACCCGGACCCGCGGCCAGGGCCTGTCCGAGGTGACCGAGCCGGTGGCCCGCTGGGTCGCCGCCCAGGGCATGGAGAGCGGTCTGCTGACCGTCTTCTGCCGGCACACCTCGGCCTCGCTGGTCATCCAGGAGAACGCCGACCCCGACGTGCGCAGCGATCTGGAGCGCTTCTTCAAGCGGCTGGTGCCGGAAGACCCGGCGCTCTACGACCACACGCTGGAAGGGCCGGACGACATGCCCGCCCACATCCGCAGCGCGCTGACCACGGTGCAGCTGTCCATCCCCGTGCTGGAGGGGCGGATGGCGCTGGGCACTTGGCAGGGGATCTACCTGTTCGAGCACCGCACCCGGCCCCACGAGCGGACCCTGGCGCTGCATCTGCTGGGCGAGTGAGGGCCAGGCGCCCGCGCGTCTACCCCAGCCAGCCCGCGACATGGGGTTCGAGCCACCGGAACAGGGCGACGGCGGCGACCAGCCAGATCCCGACCATCAGCGCGGCGGCGGCGTAGCTGACCGGCCGGGTGGCCAGCCGGGCGCCGGTGGCGCGGTGTTCCTCCAGCACCGCCGCCGGGATCAGGCGGATGACCAGCAGGATGCCGAGCGGCACGATCAGCAGGTCGTCCAGATAGCCCAGGACCGGCACGACGTCGGGGATCAGGTCGATGGGGCTGAGCGCGTAGGCCGCCACCGCGGCGGCGGCCACACGGGCGTACCACGGCGTCCGCGGGTCGCGCGCCGCCAGATAGAGCGCGATCACGTCGCGCTTGATCCGCCGCGCCCAGCCCTTCGCCGCCGCCAGCATCGCGGGCCGTCAGCCCGCCGCCGGGACGGGGGCGGCGGACTGGCGCAGCCGTTCCAGCAGCGTCTTGGTGGCGAAGCCGTCCGGCACGGCGCCGATCGACTGCTGGAAGCGGCGCACGGCGTTGCGGGTGTTGGCGCCGACGATGCCGTCCGCTGTCCCCGGCTCCATGCCCAGCGAGGCCAGCCGCTCCTGAAGCTCGATCCGTTCGTCACGGCTCAGCGCCGGCTCGTGGCGCGGCCAGCTCCCCTGCACGCCGGACCGGCCGGCGAGACGGTCGGACAGCAGTGCCACCGCCAGCGCGTAGCTGGTCGAGGGGTTGTACTTCATGATCGCCCGGAAATTCTCCCGGACCAGGAAGGCCGGTCCCTGCGCCCCGGCGAGCATCAGGACGGCGGCCCGCTCCTCCTCGCCGCCGCTCAGCTCGCCGCCGGTGACCGGACGGACGCCGAGGCGGCGCCATTCGGACACCGGCTTGGCGATGTTGTACTCGGCCTGCTCGTAGGGGAAGCCGGCGGGCAGGGTGACCTCCTCGCCCCAGCGCTCGCCGGTGCGCCAGCCGTTGGCCTGCACGAACTTGGCGGTGGAGGCGAAGACGTCGGGCAGGCTGCCCCAGATGTCGCGCCGCCCGTCGCCGTCCTCGTCGGTGGCGTGCTTCAGGAAGATGGTCGGCATGAACTGGGTCTGGCCCATGGCGCCGGCCCAGGAACCGCTCATCTTCTCCGGCGGGATGTCGCCGCTGTCGAGGATGCGCAGGGCGGCTAGCAGCTCCGTCCGGAAATAGCTGGCGCGGCGGCCCTCGTAGGCCAGCGTGGTCAGCGCGTCGACGACGGAGAAGCCGCCGGTGAAATTGCCGAAGTCGGTCTCGACGCCCCAGAAGGCCACCAGGATCTCCGCCGGGACGCCGGAGCGCTGGCTGATGCGGCGCAGCAGCGCGCCGTTGTCCTGGATGCGCTGGCGCCCGGCCTGGATGCGGCGATCATTGACCGCGCTGTCCAGATACTGCCAGGGCTGGCGGTTGAACTCCGGCTGGGAGGAATCCAGCTCGACCACCCGGTCCGACAGCTTCACGTTGGCGAAGGCGCGGTCGAAGGTCTGGGCGCGGATGCCCTGGCCGAGCGCCTCGGCGCGCAGGGCCTTCAGCCAGTCGGCGAAGCTGACGGCGGGCTGGGCCGGGGCCACGCTGGCCGGGGCGGCGGCCGTCGCCTTCGCGGTTCCGGACGTGGTGGTCGCCGACACGGGCGGGGCGCCCGTCGTCTGGCAACCGGCCAGGATCGTGGTGGCGAGCAGGAGGCGGACGGGAAGGGACAGCAGGGGGCGCATGCGCTCTCGTGACCATCAGGGAAAAGCTGTGCCGGAGCCTAGGACGGACGGCCCTTCCACTCAACGGACAAGTTCAGGGAGCACGGCCCGAATAACCGCTCAAGCAGCCAGGGCTTGACCGTGAACAAAACTTGAACAAACGGGCTGAAATCCCCATATCCAGGGCATTCCGAAACCAGAGACGAGACGTTCGCGGCCCGCCCCCCGGCGCGCCGCCGAGAGGGTTCGCCATGCCGTATTTTCCGACCATCGAACTCACCCCGCAGGTGTCCCTGCTGCTGGCGCGGGGGGCTCTGCGCCTGAATCCCGGCCAATGGGTGCGGGGTCCGAAGGGGCATGGCCGCTACCTGCGCACCGACCCGCGGACCGGCACCACCTATGTGAGCTGGCTGCGCCCCGGCGACGACTGGGAAACCGCGTCGCAGCGCTTCAGCCGAGCCTGCCAGAAGGGCTTCATCGGGCGCTACCGCGGCGGCTACGAGGCGGAGAAGGCGCGCCGGGAGATGGCCCGGCTGATCGCGGACGCGGACCAATCGGGTGGCGCCGCACGGCGGGACGAGCGGCAACCGACGCTGTTCTAAGGCGGGAACGCACGCGTCCAGGGAGAGCAGAGGCTTGGCCGAAGGGACCATCAACGCCATCCGCATCGGCTGCGCCGGCTGGAGCATCCCGAAGCTCTCCGCCCCGGCCTTCCCGGCGGAGGGCACGCATCTGGAGCGCTACGCCCGCGTCTTCCCGATGACCGAGGTCAACAGCCGCTTCTACCGCCCGCACAAGCCGGAGACCTGGGAGCGCTGGGCGGCCTCGGCGCCGCCGGACTTCCGCTTCGCGGTCAAGCTGCCGCGCGCCATCACGCACGAGCAGCGGCTGAAGGACTGCGCCGGCCCGCTGACGGAGTACCTGCACGAGGTCGGGCATCTCGGCGACCGGCTGGGGCCGCTGCTGGTGCAGTTGCCGCCGACGCTGCGCTTCGAGCCGGCGGTGGCCGGCCCCTTCTTCGCGGTCCTGCGCGAGCGCTTCGCCGGCCTCGTCGTCTGCGAACCACGCCACCCGAGCTGGTTCGCGGCGGAGCCGGACCGGCTGCTGGTTGACTACACCGTGGCCCGCGCCGCCGCCGATCCGGCCCCGGTGCCCGCGGCGGCGGAGCCGGCGGGCTGGGATGGCTTCCGCTATTGGCGGCTGCACGGATCGCCGGTGATGTACCGCAGCGCCTATCCGCTGGACGTCCTGGACCGGCTGGCCCGGCGCTTCCGCGACGAGGCGCGGGAGCGGCCGGTCTGGTGCGTCTTCGACAACACGGCGGACTTTCATGCGGTCGACGACGCGCTGACGCTGATGAGCCGTTTGGGTGCCTCCACAGGTCAGAGAGACAAGCCCGGCGCCTGACCGCTATCGTTGCGCGAACGCAAGCGCAGCCGGGACGGTCGGGCATGGACGTCATTCTTCTGGTGCTGATCGGGGCCATCGTCGCCCATCGGCTCAACCGCCGGCTGACGGCGCAGGAGCGCGAGATCGCCCGGCTGCGGCAGGCACTGGAGCGGGTGCAGGGGCCGGTGACGGTCGACGCCGCGCCGGTCGAGGCTCCCGCTGTGGACGCCGCCGTCATGGCGGAAGCTCCGCCGGAACCGCCGCCGGTCCAGCCGCCGCCGGAGCCCTCGCCACCCCCGCTGTCCGTGTGGAGCCGGCTGGAGGACGCTCTGGCCGGGCGCTGGCTGATCTGGCTGGGCGGGGCCACGGTCGCCCTGGCGGCGGCCTTCTTCATCAAGATGTCGATCGAGCAGGGCTGGCTCGGCCCCGGCGTGCGCGTCACGCTCGGCCTGCTGTCCGCCGCGGCGCTGATGGTCGGCGGGGAATGGCTGCGGCAGCGCGGCGGAGGGGCGGAGCCGGGTGGCCGCGATCCGGTGCCGCCGGCCCTGACCGCGGCCGGCCTGTTCACCGGCTTCGCCAGCGTCTATGGCGGCTATGTGCTCTACGACCTGTTCGCCCCGCCGGTCGCCTTCGCGCTGCTCGGCGGGCTGGCGGCGCTGGGTATGGCGCTGTCGCTGCTCCAAGGGCCGTACATCGCGGCGCTGGGGCTGCTCGGCGGCTTCGCGACGCCGCTGCTGGTCTCGTCCATCGGGGGATCGGCCTGGGGGCTGTTCGCCTATCTGCTGGCCCTGTCGGGCGCCGGCATGACGGTTGTGCTGTGGCGCGGATGGCGCTGGCTGGGGCTGGGCACGCTGATCGGGGCGGCGGGCTGGGTGCCGGTCTGGTACGTCGGCGGCTGGAACCCCGGCGACGCCCTGCCGGTCGGGATCTACCTGCTGCTGACCGCCGGGCTGTTCCTGATGCCGGCCCTGCTGGCCGGGCCGGTCGAGGCGATGCCGCGCACCACCCTGTTCGACATGCTGCGCTGGACGGGGCGCCCGCGCGCCGACCGTCTGGCCGTCGCGGCGGTGGCGGTTCTGGGGCTGTTGATGGCGATGCTCGTCACCGTGGACGGCCATCGCACAGGCTCGCTGGTGATGCTCGCCCTGTTCGGGCTGCTCTGCGTCGCGGCGGGGCGGCGGATCGAGCGGATCGCCGGCGTCGCCTGGATCGGCGCGCTGGCGGTTCTGCTCGCCTTCGCCGGCTGGACGGTGCCGCGCTGGCCCCTGCCGCCGCCCGCCGTCACCGCCGACGGTCACCCCATCGTGCCGCCGCCGGGCGCGGGGCTGCCGTTCCAGTCCGGGCGGTTCCTGTGGGCGGTGGGCGGCTTCGCCCTGCTGTACGGGATGTGTGGCTTCATCGCCCTGTGGCGGTCGGCGCGGGCGGCGCTGTGGTCGTCGCTGGCGGCCTGGATGCCGGTGGTGCTTCTGGCGCTCGCCTACTGGCGGCTGGACCCGCCGCAGGCCGACACGCTGTGGCCGGTGTCCAGTCTGGCGCTGGCGGCGCTGCTGGTCGCCGGAACCGGCCCGCTGGCCCGCCACCGCCACCAGCCGGGCGTCGGCCTCGGGCTGGCCGCCTTCGCCGCCGGGGCGGTCGGGGCGCTCAGCCTCGGCGCCGTCATGATGCTGCGCGAGGCGTGGCTGACCGTGGCATTGGCGGCACAGGTGCCGGTGCTGGCGTGGCTGGAGCGGCGGATGGGGCTGCGCTCGCTGCGCGCGGTGATCCTGCTGGTGGCGGGCGCCGTGCTGGTCCGGCTGGCGCTGAATCCGTCCGTGCTGGAGTATGGGGAGGACGGCCTTGGCTGGATCGTCTACGGCTACGGCCTGCCGGCGGCGGGCTTCTTCCTGGCCGCCCATTGGCTGCGCTCCGCGCCGGACGGCAAGGGCGACGACGGGGTCGTGGCGTTGCTTGAGGCCGGCGGGCTGGCCTTCGTGACGCTGCTGCTGTCGCTCGGCATCCAGGCGCTGACCCGCGGCACGCTGGACGAGCCGCCCGACACGCTGCGCGAGGTAGCGCTGCACACGTTGGTCTGGCTGGCGCTGGCCCTGCTGCTGGCGACGGGGCGGCGCTGGCGGACGCGGCCGGTGGCGGTGTGGGGACGGCGCATCCTGGCGGGACTGGCGGCGCTCCAGGCGGTGGCGCTGCATCTCGTCGCCCTGAACCCGCTGTGGAGCGACGAGGCGGTGGGCGCGTGGCCGGTGGCGAACACGCTGCTGCTGGCCTATGGGCTTCCGGCCCTGCTCGGGTTGCTGTTCCTGTGGGTGGAGCCGCTGCCGGCCCGCCTGCGCCCGTGGGTCGCGCTGCTGCCGCTGGCGCTGCTCGGCACGAATCTGGCGCTGGAGATCCGCCACGCCTTCCAGGGGCCGGTCCTCTCCGGCCCGGACCTGCCGGACGCCGAATGGTACGGCTATTCCGTCGGCTTCCTGGTAGCGGCGGTGCTGATGCTGGTGGCCGCCCTGCGGTACCGGCTGGGCTGGCTGCGCCACGCCGCGATGGCGCTGATCCTGGCGGTGGTCGCCAAGGTCTTCCTCAGCGACATGGCCGAGCTGGGCGGGCTGTACCGCGTCGCCTCCTTCCTCGGGCTGGGGCTGAGCCTGATCGGCGTCGGCTATCTCTACCGGCGGCTCCAGGGCACCGCGCCGCAGGGAGGGCAAACAGTCGCCTGAGCGAACGGTCGGGTTGACAGGCGGCCCCTCTCGCGCTCCGATGATGGCAACGAACGCAGAAAAGCCAGGGAGGCCCGCAGCCATGACCAACCCCATGACCACCCCCATCGCCCATCCCATCCTGCCGAACGGCGACAGCGGCTTCACGGTGGAGGCCGCCTCGATGAAGTTCGGCCGCGGCATGCTGGCGGAGGCGGGGAACGACGCCAAGGCTATGGGGATGCGCCGGGTGGCCCTGTTCACCGACCCCCACGTGGCCGGAATCGCGCCCTTCGCGGCGGCGCTTGAGTCGCTGAAGGCGGCCGGGCTGGACGTTGCGGTTTACGACCGCTGCGCGGTGGAGCCGACTAGCGCGTCCTTCCTGGAGGCGGCGGCCTTTGCCCGCGACGGCCAATTCGACGGCTATGTCTCGGTCGGCGGCGGGTCGGTGATCGACACGGCCAAGGCGGCGAACCTCTACGCCACCCACCCGGCGGACTTCCTCGCCTACGTCAACAAGCCGCTGGGCGAGGGGCGCCCGGTGCCGGGTCCGGTCAAGCCGCACATCGCCTGCCCGACGACCTGCGGCACCGGCAGCGAGACGACGGGCGTCGCCATCTTCGACCATGTCGAGATGCGGGTGAAGACGGGCATCTCTTCCCGTTACCTGCGGCCGAACCTGGCGCTGGTCGACCCGGCGACCATCGACAGCCTGCCGCCCGGCGTCATCGCCTCCACCGGCTTCGACGTGCTGACCCACGCCATCGAGAGCCACACCGCGCGCTCCTACCGCTCCCGACCGAAGCCCGACGCGGCCAACCCGCGTCCGCCCTACCAGGGCGCCAACCCCTGGTCGGACATCGGCAGCCTCCAGGCGATCCGGCTCGGCGGGCAGTATCTGGAGCGCGCCGTCAACGACCCGGCGGACGAGGAGGCGCGCGACGCCCTGATGTTCGCGGCGACTCTGGCCGGGCTGGCCTTCGGCAACGCCGGGGTGCATATCCCGCACGCCATGTCCTACTCCGTCGCCGGGATGAACCACCGCTTCACGGCGCGCGGCTACGAGAAGGCCAACCCGATGGTGCCGCACGGCATCTCGGTGGTGCTGAACGCCCCGGCCGCCTTCCGCTTCACCGGCTCCGCCGAGCCCGAGCGCCATCTGCGCGCCGCCGAGGCGCTGGGGGCCGAGGTCCGCGACGTCTCCCCGGCGGACGGCGGCGCGGTGCTGGCCGCCCGGCTGATCGCCATGATGCGGGCCACCCATCTGCCCAACGGTCTGTCGGCGCTCGGCTACGGCGCGGCGGACATCCCGGATCTGGTGCGGGGCGCGATGGCCCAGCAACGGCTGCTGACCATCGCGCCCCGCCCGGTGACGGAGGAGGACCTGCGCGGGCTCTACGCCGACGCCATGATCTACTGGTGAGCGCAACGGTGGGAAGCCCCCTCCTTGCTGGAAGGGGCTTCCCACACCGGTGTTACGGACGGTTCGGGTAGAGGCCAACGGTGGCGATGCAGACGGTCTGGCCGATCGCCGGGGACTGGGTGGAGACCTTCTGGGTGGCGCCGGCCGAGGCGGGCGCGACGGCCACGGTGCCGCCGGTGATGCCGGTGTTGGGCACCGTGATGGAGCCGCTGGCCGTGCCGGCGACCTTGGCGCCCGTGCCCGGGCCGCTGGTGTTGTACGGCCCCTTCAGGATGATGCCGGCGCCGCCGTCATCGATCGAGGCGTCGCCGAGATAGACGGTGCCCGAGGTCGGGGCCGACACCGGGGTGCCGCCGTTGGTGATGGGAACGCTGACCGTGCCGGTGAAGGGAACGGTGGTCGAGCCGCCCGAGCCGCCGCCCGTGCCGGTGAAGGTGGCGGTGTGGGTGTGCGGCTGCAGCGGGACCTGGGCCGCCGACAGCAGAAGCTCCTGCTGGCCGACCTTGGCGCCGATGGCGATGTTCGTCAGGCCGGGTCCGGTCCCGGTGCCGATGGCGGCACGGCCGCGCAGGTCGGGGATGCCGAAGGTGTTCGCGTTGTCGCCGCCGTAGCGGAAGCCGACCAGGGCGAACAGTGCCTGATACTCGCGGATCGCCAGCGTCCGGCCATCGGCCGGGATGTAGTTGCGGGGGCACCAGTCGAACGCGAAGGTGCAGATGGTGCCGATGTACGATTCGTCGTTGCAGGCGGCGGCAGGCGTGCTGAACAAAGCCATGCCGCCAGCCATCGCAAGCGCGGCGGGAAGGAGAGTCTTGCGCATGATGTGTCCCGGTGCCTGGGTTGTTCTGGGCGTCGGTGAAGGGTTGTCATACGATTGGATGATTTCCCTTTTTCGCGTTTTTATTCTCTCACATCCCCTCAAGGTGGTTAAACGACATTTTAATACAAATTTTTTCACGACGAGGTGCCTTCCAGAACCTGCACGCAGTGGATGCAGCTCTGGCAAGGAAAAGTCAGCGTGCCGGTTCAGACCGCGGACCCTCGGGGCACCCCCTCCGCGCGGGCCCGGCGCCCGGAACACGATCGGACGGGGCACGTTGTTCCGGAAGGGCCATCGGGATGGAGGCTCGGGGGCGGAAGCATGGCGCCAGCATCATGAAAATCATCATCTTCGGACAATCCATCAGCTCTTCCTGGGGCAACGGGCACGCCACCCTGTGGCGGGGACTGATCAAGGCCCTGGCGCGGCGGGGCAACCGCGTCGTCTTCCTGGAGCGCGACGCGCCCGAACGGGCGGAGCACCGCGACCTGTGGGACATCCCGGGCGGGGAGCTTCTGCTCTACGACCGCTGGGAGGATGTGGCGGCGGCGGCGCGGCGTCACGCCGACGAGGCGGACGTCGCGATGGTGACCTCCGGTTGTGCGGATGGAGCGGCGGCCTCCCACCTCGTGCTGGGGTCGAAGGCGCAGCGCACGGTCTATTACGACCTCGACACGCACATCACCCTGTCCCGCTCCGAAACGGGGGAGCGGCCGGCCTATCTGCCGCCGGAGGGGTTGGGCGGATTCGACACCGTGCTGAGCAGCACCGGCGGGCAGGCGCTGGAGGCGCTGAAGACGCAATTGGGCGCGCGGTTCGTGGCGCCGCTCTACGCCTGGGTCGACCCGGACCTCCATCGGCCCGCCGAACCGGTGCGGCGCTATCTCGGTGACCTCTGTCATCTCGGCGCCTGGGTCGAGGACCGGCGCGCGGCGCTGGAGGCGCTGTTCTTCGAGCCGGCCCGGCGGCTGGGGCGGCGGCGGTTCATCCTGGCCGGCGGCGGCTACCCCGACGACGCGTCCTGGGGCGCCAACATCCAGCGTGTCCAGCATCTGCCCCCGGCGGAGCATGCGGCCTTCTTCTGCTCCTCCACCCTGACGCTGAACGTGACGCGCGAACCCCTGAAGGCAATGGGCTGGTGCCCGTCCGTCCGGCTGTTCGAGGCGGCGGCCAGCGGCGTTCCGGTGATCTCTGACGAATGGGAGGGGATCGGCGCCTTCTTCGAGCCGGGGCGCGACATCCTGGTGGCGCGGGAAACCGACGACGTGACGACAGCGATGATGCTGCCGCGCGGCCATCTGGCCACGCTGGCCCAGCGCGCGCGGTCGCGCGTTCTGGAGGAGCACACGGCGGAACGGCGCGTGCGGGAGTTGCGCTCCATCCTCGACATCAAGGGGGGCGGTGATGATTGATCCGACGTTCCCCGGTTGCCCGGCTTGCCTCTGTTGCCCGGCTTGCCTCTGTTGGAAGTAAGCCGCCTTGGGCGTTGTGGACGTCCGGTCGGGTTTCCGGTTCCGAGGTCGGCAGCCCGGTGCAGGACGGCTATCCCTTCCGCGAGTCGAACCACTTCCAATACCCCGGTTACCGGAAGCCCTTTTTCGTAGAAAACAAAGAGGGTGCTATCGCGACTGGACTGTCCCGATTCCGGCTGTTCTCCGGGCCGCCAAAATGTCGGAGAGAAAGAAGGGCGTGCGTCAGACAATAAGTTCCAATGAATAACACCACAGGGACATGGGATGAACGAAGCGGTGAAGCGTAGGAACAGCCCGGCAGGAGACACTCACCCGGGCGTCGGCGCCCCTTCAGGCCTTCCTTTCCTGGAGGCGCTGCGATGGCATTGACCATTCTCACCGTGGCGTCGCCCTTTGCTCCGATCGGCGCCGATCCGGAGAACGAAGGCACGGCGGAGCAGGTGGCCGGCGCCATCGACGCCGCCCTGGTCCGCGCCGGGCACCGCTCGATCGTCATCGCGCCGGAGGATTCGGCGGTGGCCGGGACGCACATCCCGCTGGCGCGCGTCCATGGCGGGGCGCATGGGCAGGCGCCGGACGAGCGGGCGCAGGCGGCCGTTCTGAGGCGCGTCGCCACCGTGGTCGCCGGGGCGGTGGAGGACCATGCGCCCGACCTCGTCCACATCCATGTCCGGGACTTCGACGCCCTGCTGCCGCCGCAGGACGTGCCGGTCCTGGCGACGCTCTACCAGCCGCTGGACCGCTACCGGCCGGAGGCCCTGACGTCGCGGCGGGCGAAACTGCACCTCCAGCCGGTGTCCGCCGCGCAGGTGCGCGGGGCCTCGCCGGGGCTGACCTTCCTGCCGCCGCTGGAGATCGGGGTGGCGGTGGACCGCCTGCACATCCGTGTGCCGAAGCGTCGCTTCGCCGTCTGCCTGGGCGACATCGAACCGGAGATGGGCTTCCACATCGCGCTGGACGCGGCGCGGCAGATCGACATGCAGCTTCTTCTCTGCGGCGGCCTGTCCCGCGGTGCCGAGGAGCAGCGCTACCTTCAGGAGGAGATCCGGCCCCGGCTGGACCCCAAGCGCCGCTTCCTCGGGCGGATCGGCTTCGGGCGCAAGCGCTGGATGCTGGGGGCGGCGCGCTGCCTGCTGGCGCCCAGCCTGATGTCGGAGCCGACCCCCGTCGCGGCGCTGGAGGCGCTGGCCTGCGGCACCCCGGTGGTGGCCTTCCCGACCGGAGCCCTGGCCGACCTCGTGGAGCCGGGCGTCACCGGCTTCCTGGTCAAGGACGCCGAGGAGATGGCCCGCGCCATCGAGGATTGCGAGGGCTTGGACCCCGACGCCTGCCGCGCCGTCGCCCGCGCCCGCTACTCGCTGGATGGCATGACGGAACGTTATCTGGCGCGGTTCGAGGAACTGGTCGGGGGAGGGGTGGGGGCAGCGGCGGGAGTGGCGTAACTCCCCCTTTACGGTTTGGTTCAATACAGCTTGGCCATCGACAGCTGGTCGGCCAGCCGCCCGTCGATCAGGCTGTGGCGGCGGGCCACCGCCTCCTCCTCGAAGCCGTGCTTGGCGTAGAAGCGCCGGGCGCGGCTGTTGTGGCCGAACACCCAGAGCGACAGACGGTGCAGCCGCCGCGCCCGCACCCAGAGCTCCGCCGCGGCGATCAGGCGTCCCCCGACGCCCAGCGCCCAGAAGTCCCGGCGCACCGCCAGCCCCAGACCGGCCTCGTGCGCGGTGCGGGCGTAGGCGCCGGTCCACAGCGACAGCGACCCGGCGATGGTTCCGTCCGCGATCGCCAGCAGGGTGGCCGTCCGGTCGCCGATCCTCTGTTCGGCAAGGAACCGCCGGGCCGCCGCAACGTCCGGCAGGGATTCGGCGGCGCTGCGCATCAGAAAGTGGGTTTCGCTCCGCACCGCGTGGTCGTAGGCGAGATAGGCGGCGGCGTCGGCGGGCAGGGCGGGGCGGATCTCCAGCCGCCCGATCCGCGCCGGGAGCGGCGCTCCGACCGTCGGATCGGGCATCGGGACGGGCCATTCGGAAACACCCTCCGCTCCGATGGCCTTGCCCATCAGACGCTCGCTGCGCCACGCGCCGTTGACGCGCAGGACGTCGCGCATCAGCCCTTCGTCGAGAAAGCCGAGCCGCTCGTAAAGGGACAGGGCGCGGCTGTTGCTCTCGGCCACGGTGAGTTCCAGCCGGTGCGCGCCGGTCCGCCGCGCCCAGGTCTCCGCCGCGGCGAACAGCGCGGTGGCGACGCCGCGCCCGTTCCAGTCGCGCCGCACCCCGACCGCCAGGGTCACCGCGCCGCGGTTGCGGCGGAACCGCCCGCCATGGGCGCTGAGATAGCCGACGAGGTCCGCGGGACGGTTGCCGGCGGCCTCGGCGACGAAGATGGTGGAGTTGCCGGACGCCTGGAAGGCGGCGAGGTCGCGCGCCCAGAAGGGCCGCTCGCCGGGCTCGCGCAGGAGGAAATCGCTTTCCGCGTCGATCCGCGCGACCAGGGCCAGCAGGGCGTGGCGCTCGCCGGGCCGGGCTTCGCGGATGGAAAAGCCGCCGATGGTCTGGATGTCCCGCATGGCGCGCAGCCTAGGCCCGCCCGGGGGCGATGGCAAAGCGGTTGTTGCCGTGAGGCCGGCGCGGCTATCGTCGCGCCATCGTGAGACCTGGAGTTGCCATGCCCACCGTGACCGTCCGTCCGGCCATCGAGGCCGATTGCACGACCATCCTCCGCTTCGTCCGGGAACTCGCCGCGTTCGAAAACGAACCCCACGCCGTGAAGGCGAGCGAGGCGGACTTCCGGCGCGACGGCTGGGGCGAGCGTCCGGTGTTCGAGGCGCTGATCGCCGAACTGGACGGGGAGCCCGTCGGCTTCGCGCTGTGCTTCCGCAACTATTCCACCTGGGAAGGGCGGGCCGGTCTGTTCGTGGAGGATCTCTACGTCACCCCGGAGGCGCGGCGCTATGGCGTAGGCCGCAAGCTGCTGGCGACGGTGGCGAAACTGGCGGACGAGCGGGGCTGCCGCCGTGTCGACCTGAATGTGCTGCACTGGAACCCGGCGCGCGACTTCTATCTGCGCATCGGCTTCAAACAGATGGAGGAGTGGCTTCCCTACCGTCTCACCGGCGCTGCGATCGCGGCACTGGCCGCGCAGGCGGATGAGGCTTGAGGGAACGAAAGCGCTGTTCTGCTTCGGTGGGCTGACGGTCGGGGCTTGTCGATGGCCCCGACCTCATCGCCACCACGCGGTACTTATGCCCGGGTGCTTATGCCCAGGTCGTCCGGGACCCTCAGGCGGCCTTGGCCGGCATCGCGGCGTTCAGCAGGTCCAGGTAGCCGGACCGCTCTTCGCGCAGGGTGGACAGCAGGTCGGCGAGGCTTTCGCGGACGAAGGGGTCGTTCTGGCCGTCGATCCGGTTCAGCGCCAGCTGGATGAACTCATCGACCAGGGCGATGTGAACGCGAGAGGAGGAGGTAATCTGTTCGGTGGTGGTGGCGATCAGCATTTTAAAACTCCGTTTTGTCTTGTGTGTTCGTGATGTCTCTATTTGGCCATGCCCCGGTTAACGACTTACTAACGGGGGCTCCGCGGGGCTGGTGTCTTGAGGGGTAACCCCGCGACCGACAAATATAGGGAGTTTTTACCCGGAAGGATTACCACTTTTCTTTAAACAAGCGGGCGCCTTTCTGAGGCTGCGAGACTTTTCAAGGACTTCCGTCGAAGGTCGTAGCGGCCGGACCGGCATAGGCGGGAGGGAGGCGGAGCCTGAACGGCGGCGTCCGCAAGCCTTAAGCCGCCGCGGCGGGGCGTTAACAGGCCGTCCCGCCGGGCGGAGTACATCCTTTGCGGGGCCCGGTGCGCCGGGCGTAGCTCCTTACGCGGCGCGCGGCAGCCGGCCCGCGGCGTGGTCGATGCGGTCGGCGCGCTCCAGCGCCTGGGCGACCAGGTCGTCGAACAGATCGTTGACCAAGGCCGACAGGCGCACCGGTGCCCCGCCAAGCTGCGGCCCTTCCATCAGCAGGGAGCCTTCCTCGCCGGGGCCGACCACGCGCCAGCCCTTCGCCGTCATCTCGGCGACGCGGGTCTTGGCGATGAAGGCGCGGACATGGTCCATGGCGAAATCGCTCATTCGAATCTCCCAGGGCTGGACGGGATCAGCGGAACGGGGGCGGCAGGGCCGGTCACGCGGAAACGGTAACGCAGGAAACGGAACGCAACAAGAACAAATTCGGCCGGACCCTTGCCCAAAGGGGATTCCGCGTTGATTCCCCTTGCCCGGCGGGCGATTCGGGAAAAAATGCGCTGACCGGAACGATGTTCGAACCGACGAGGACCTGACCATGACCGGGAAGACCGGGATGCGCACCGAGACCGACAGCTTCGGACCGATCGAGGTTGCCGCCGACCGTTACTGGGGCGCCCAGACGCAGCGCTCGCTGCGCAACTTCCGCATCGGCGGGGAGCGCATGCCGCCGGCGCTGGTGCGCGCGCTCGGCATCCAGAAGAAGGCGTCGGCGCTCGCCAACATGGCGCTGGAGGTGCTCGACCCCCGGCTGGGCCGCGCCATCGTCGAGGCGGCGGAGGAGGTGATCGACGGCACGCTGGCCGATCATTTCCCGCTGGTGGTCTGGCAGACCGGCTCCGGCACCCAGACCAACATGAACGCGAACGAGGTCATCTCCAACCGTGCCATCGAGGCGCTGGGCGGCGAGATGGGGTCGAAGAAGCCGGTCCATCCCAACGACCATGTCAACATGGGGCAGTCGTCCAACGACAGCTTCCCCACCGCCATGCACATCGCCGCGGCCGAGCAGATCCACCACGAGCTTCTGCCGGCGCTGGAGCACCTGCACGCGGCGCTGGCCGCGAAGGCGGTGGAATTCGCCGACATCGTGAAGATCGGGCGCACCCATCTCCAGGACGCCACGCCGCTGACCCTGGGGCAGGAGTTCTCCGGCTACGCCGCCCAGATCGCCTACGGGATCGAGCGGGTGAAAGCGTCGCTGCCGCAGCTCTACCGGCTGGCCCAGGGCGGCACGGCGGTGGGCACCGGGCTGAACGCCAAGACCGGCTTCGCCGAGGCCTTCGCGGCGGAGGTGGCGTCGATCACCGGGCTGCCCTTCGTTACAGCCGAGAACAAGTTCGAGGCGCTGGCGACCCACGACGCGCTGGTGGACGCCCACGGCAGCCTGAACACGCTGGCGGTGTCGCTGATGAAGATCGCCAACGACATCCGCCTGCTCGGCTCCGGCCCGCGCTGCGGCATCGGGGAGATCGCCCTGCCGGAGAACGAGCCTGGATCCTCGATCATGCCCGGCAAGGTGAACCCCACCCAGTCGGAGGCGATGACCATGGTCTGCGCCCAGGTGATGGGCAACCAGACCACCGTCAGCATCGCCGGCGCCACCGGCCATTTCGAGCTGAACGTCTTCAAGCCGGTGATCGCCTACAACGTGCTGCAGTCGATCCGGCTGCTGGCCGACGCCTGCAACAGCTTCACCGACAACGCCGTGGTCGGCATCGAGGCCAACCGCGAGCGCATCGGCCAGTTGCTGAACGAGAGCCTGATGCTGGTCACCGCGCTGAACCCGCACATCGGCTACGACAACGCGGCGAAGATCGCCAAGAAGGCGCACAAGGAGGGAACGACCCTGAAACAGGCCGGCGTGGCGCTGGGCCTGCTGACCGAGGAGCAGTTCGATCAGTGGGTCAAGCCGGAAACCATGGTGAAGCCCCGGTGACCGGGGCCATGCGCCGTCCATGAAGAAGCGCTCCGTCCTCATCGCCGGTCACCCGACCAGCGTCTCCCTGGAAGAGGAATTCTGGGAGGCGCTGAAGGGCCTTGCGCAGGCGCGGAGGATATCGGTCAACGCGCTGATCGAGGAGATCGATTCGACCCGCAGCGGCAACCTGTCGAGCGCGATCCGCGTCCATGTGCTGAACGCGGTGCAGGGGCGGGGGTAGGGGCCTCCTGTCCCCGCCGGGCGCCCCTGGACAGGCGGCGGGGGGGCGGCTACACCCTTGCGCCGGACCGTCCCCTTCCCCTCGCGCCAGAGTGTCCGCCCGTGACGCCCGACATCACCCTCCTCGACACCGTCGCCTTCCTGTGGTTCCTCGCCTGCTGGGCGGGTTTCACGCTGATCCAGGACCACATGCTGGGCGGGCGCATGGTCGTCAACCAGCATCTGAAGAAGGTGCGCCGTCATTGGATGGAGCGGATGCTGGAGCGCGACAACCGCATCATGGATTCGCAGCTCGTCGGCCACACGATGCAGAGTTGCACCTTCTTCGCCAGCACGAACATGCTGGTGCTGGCCGGTTTGGTCGGCGCCTTCGGCGCGGTGGAGAACGCCCACAAGCTGGTCGGCACGCTGTCCTTCACGGTGCAGACCACGCGCGAGTTCTTCGAGTTGAAGATGCTGCTGCTCGTGGCGATCTTCACCTTCGGCTTCTTCAAATTCACCTGGGCACTGCGCCAGTACAATTACTGCTGCGCCCTGATCGGCTCCGCCCCGCTGCCCCCGGTGCCCCCGGAGGAGAAGACGGCGATGGCGGACAGCATCGCCGCCGCCATGACGCTGGCTGTCAAGGCGCTGAACGGCGGCATGCGCGCCTATTACTTCGCCATGGCGGCGCTGGCCTGGATGCTCGGCCCCTGGTTCTTCATGGTGTCCACCGCGGCGGTGATCGTCGTCCTGACCCGCCGGCAGGGCTTCTCCGCGACGGAGAAGGTCATCCGCGTACAGGTGGATGCGCTGGAGAGACGCAAAGGACCATGATGCACGCTTTTGGTGAGAAATATGTTAAAATGTTCTAAATCTGCGACGTTATGGCCAATACGCTGCAGCGCAAATTAATGCTTTTGTCATAGCCGCCTGATGAACGCGTGCAATGCAGCACGCCATGCTCAAGGGGGTTGGCCATGGACATCGACACAGCGGTCTCGGTCTTGAATTCGCTGGACGAGGCGGAGCGGCTTCTGGCGGAAGTCCGGCTGCATCCGGGGGCCTGCGGCGCCGCCAAGCAGTTTATGGACCGCAACCGTGAGCTTCTCGATCAGGCGCGCCACTGCATCGACGCCGCGCACGAATTGGCCTGACGTCGGACGGGCGTGGCCGGCCCCCGCCGCGCGTCAGCCCTTCCTGAGGACCTTGCCGCCCGTGCCGGCCATCTTCGCCCAATCCTTCGCGAAATAGGCGAAGTCGCGGGACGGGCGGCTGTAGAGGTAGCCCTGCGCCAGCGGCACCCCCAGTTCCGTCAGAAGCTGCGCGTGCTCCGGCCCTTCCACCTGCTCCCCGATCAGCCCGAGGCCGAGCTGGCCGCACACGCCCACGATGGAACGCAGCATCGCCATGTCGCGCCCGTTGTGCACCGCGCCGCGGACGAAATGCCCGTCGATCTTGGCGAAGTCGGCCTGGATGCCGTAGAGCGACTGGAAGGAGGTCGAACCGGCCCCGACGTCGTCCAGGCAGATGCGGAAACCGGCGGCGCGCAGCTTCTGCAGGACCTCGTTCAGCTTGGCGATGTCGGTGACGACGACGGTCTCGGTCACCTCGATCAGCAGCTTGCGGGCCAGTTCGCCATAGGGCTCGGTCACCGCCATGAACTGGCGCAGGAAGATCGGGCTCATCAGCGTCTTGGCGGACAGGTTGATCGCCACGTCCGGCAGGGTCGGTTCCTTGCGGTGGGCGTGCATGGTGTCCAGCACCGACTGCGTCAGCAGCAGATCGAAGTCGTAGATCAGCCCGACATCCTCGGCGAAGGTGATGAAGTCCGCCGGGGACGGCATACCTTCAACCCGCGTCAGCGCTTCGAGATGGTGGACGGTCCGGGTCCCGATGTCGACGATGGGCTGGTAGACGACGAAGAAGTCGCGCTTCTCGATGGTCGCGCGCAGCCGGCCGATGCGGTCCACCGCGTCGGACAGCATGCGCTTTGCACCGTCCTCCAGGCTGGAGATGGTGAACTCGCCGCCCTGGGCGGAGGCGAAGGCCTGCACGGTGTAGACCAGCGCGCGCGCCGCGTCGGCGGGGTCCAGCCGTTCGTCCGACACGTCCAGCGACCAAGTGCGGATCCCGCCGGGCAGCTCGCCGCCGGCGCTCTGGATGATCTGGGTGATGTGATCCTGCACCTCCTGCCCGTCGATGTCGGAGGCGTGGACGATCCCGTAGCGGTCGGTGGCCAGTTGCCCGGCGCTGTCGCCGTTGGCGGAGATCGCCCGCAGATAGGCCTCGATCCCCTGCATCACCTCGCTCGCCGCCCCTTCGGGCAGGGCGTCCACCATCGATTGGAGCCCGTCGATCAGCAGCAGGGTCAGGGCGTTGTCCAGCCCCTTCTCCCGCGCCTTGAGGATGCGGTCCTCCAGGATGTGGGTGAAGGCGTTGCCGTCGAGAAGCTGGCCGGCTGCGGCCAGCGCCTCGTTCGTGTTGCGCGGGCCGGAGGCCAGCAGGACGGTCAGGAAGAGCGATCCGGGGCAGGAGTCGAGCCGGCAGCCGCCGAGCAACGCCGGAAAGCGGTTGCCGTCGCAGCCCTGGAAGACGACGCGCGCCGGCTTGATGCGGCCCTTGTCCTGGATGCGCTTGAACAGGACGGTGACATACTTGCGGTCATTGGGCGCCACGACGTCGAGCAGGCTGCTGCCGACCAGACCCGCCACGTCGCCTTCGGTGAGGCGGCAGCGCGCACCCGCGCTGAACAGGATGGTGCCCTTCGCATCGGTCTCGATCAGCAGATCCGCCGCGGCGAAGGCGAAGCCGACGAAGCGGTCGCGCTCGCGGTGCGACGGGCGCCGGACCTGTGTATTGGTCTGCGGCACCGGGCGTCTGATCGAGTCATGCGCAAGCTGCATCGGCAATAGTCCGAAATTGAGAAAAAGTTTATCGAATTGCGTCATTCATTGAATGGAGACTAGCTGTGTTCCCGTTCTGAAAAAAGCGGCAAGATTTGCCCCGCCGTTCCGAACAAAAAATCGGAACGTAGAATTTTCAATGATTTAGCGAGAAATGTGGTTTTGAGCCGCGCCGGATTATCGCACCCGTCGCGCGAAAAAAAGGAAGGCGGGCCGTTCCCGAACAGGAAACGGCCCGCCGTGACGATCAAACGGGGGGAATCGAACGGAGCGTTCAGGCGCGCGAACGGAGCCGGGTCACATGGCCCATCTTGCGGCCCGGACGGGACTCCGCCTTGCCGTAGAGGTGCAGGCGGGCGCCCGGCTCGGCCATCAGCGCCGGCCAGCGGTCCGCGTCGGCGCCGATCAGGTTCTCCATCTCGGCATCGGCCACCCGCTCCACCGAACCGAGCGGCAGGCCGCAGACGGCGCGGACGAGCTGCTCGAACTGGCAGGAATGGCAGGCGTCCATGGTCCAATGGCCGGAATTGTGCGGGCGCGGGGCCATCTCGTTGACCAGCACGCCGCCGTCCGGAGTCACGAACATCTCGACCGCCAGCACGCCGACGAGGTCCAGCGCCTCGGCGATGCGGCGGGCGACCCGCTCGGCCTCGGCCGCGGTCTCCGCCGGAACGCGGGCCGGGGCGATGGTCCTGTCGAGGATGCCGTCCTTGTGGCGGTTCTCCACGGCGGGGTAGGCGGCCATGCCGCCGTCCAGCCCGCGGGCGACGATCACCGACACCTCGCAGGTGAAGGAGACGAAGCCCTCCACGATGCCGGCGTCGGAGCCGATGGCCGCCCACGCCTCCGCCGGGTCGCTGCCCGGCTCGATGCGCGCCTGTCCCTTGCCGTCATAGCCGAGGCGGGTGGATTTCAGGATGCAGCGCGGGCCGATCTCCGCCACCGCCTTCGCCACCTCGTCGGCGCTGCGGGCGGGGCGCCAGGGGGCGGTGCCGATGCCCAGCGCGTTGACGAAGGACTTCTCCTCCACCCGGTCCTGGGCGACCGACAGCACTTTGCCGCCGGGGTGGACGGGGGTGAAGCGGTTCAGATGCTCGACCACGGCGACCGGGACGTTCTCCCACTCCAGCGTCACCACGTCGACCGAGCGGGCGAAGGCCTCCAGCGCGTCGAGGTCGTCCCAGCCGGCGGAGGTGACGGCGGCCGCGACCTGGGCGCCGGGGCTGCCCTGCGATCCCGGCGCGTAGACGTGCGTCTTGTAGCCCAGACGGGCGGCGGCGAGCGCGGTCATGCGGCCGAGCTGCCCGTCGCCGAGCATGCCGATGGTCGAGCCGGGCGGAAGGATGCGGTGGGCCATGGTTCAGGCGGGCTCGTCGACGGGGGCTTCGGCGACGGCGGCGGTCTGGCGGGCGCGCCAAGCGTCCAGCGCTTCCGCAACCGCCGGGTCCATCAGGGCGATGACCGAACCGGCGAGCAATGCTGCGTTGATGGCGCCGGCCTTGCCGATGGCCAGCGTGCCCACCGGAACGCCGCCGGGCATCTGGACGATCGACAGCAGGCTGTCCATGCCCTTCAGCGCGTGGCTTTCCACCGGGACGCCGAAGACGGGCAGGGGGGTCATCGAGGCGGCCATGCCCGGCAGATGGGCGGCGCCGCCGGCCCCGGCGATGACCACCTTCAGGCCGCGGTCACGGGCGGTGGTGGCGTATTCGACCAGACGCTGCGGGGTGCGGTGGGCGGAGACGATCCGGACCTCGTGCGGGACGCCGAGCGCGCTCAGCGTCTCGGCGGCGTGCTTCATGGTGGTCCAGTCCGACTGGCTGCCCATGATGATGCCGACCAGCGGCTTGCGGTCGGTGGTGGCGGCGATGGATGCGGACACGGCGCGCGCTTTCCTCTAGGTCCGGAAAGCGGCGCATTATAGAAAGCGCGCACGCGGAGTCCAGCGCGACGCGATGCGCCGGGCCATGTTCCCCGCCGAAAAGTCGCGTCAGGCGATGATGTCGGGCAGCATACGGCTTTCCAGCACCATGATCTGGTCCTTGAGCGCGAGTTTGCGCTTCTTCAGACGTTGCATCTGAAGCTGGTCGAACGGCGCACGTTCGTGCAGTCGGGCGATCACGTCATCGAGGTCGCGATGCTCGCTGCGAAGCGTGGCCAGTTTTTCCTTCAGCATCTCTTGTTCGTTCATACGCGCGGGGCCCGCTGGCTGAGCGGCGGGGACTATACCAGATTTCCGGCGCAACGGCAGTGCGAAACCACGCATTCTTCGCAGGGTTATAATCCGGCCGCCGGAATGTAATATACTCGGAGGACCAGAACCATTGCGGTGGAGCAACGTTCTGGTATGACTACCTTTCGCAGCGGTTCCAGACGACACGGGACAGTCATCCATGACAGCAGGCAAGCGCATCGGCATTCTCACCAGCGGCGGCGACTGCGCCGGGCTGAACGCGGTCATCCGCGCGGTGGTCCACCGGGCCGTCCTGACCTACGGCTGGCAGGTCCTGGGCATCAAGGAAGGCACCCAGGGGTTGCTGCAGCGTCCGGTGCAGTATCAGGTGCTCGACCTGCCGCAGGTCGACGGCAACATGATGCGCATGGGCGGCACGATCCTCGGCACGACCAACCGCGGCGACCCCTTCGCCTATCCGATGGCCGACGGCACGCAGAAGGACCGGTCGGACGAGATCATCGGCGGCTACCGCGAGCTGGGGCTGGACGCGCTGATCGGCATCGGCGGCGACGGCAGCTTCGCCATCCTGAAGAAGCTCGCCGACAAGGGCGGCTTCCAGATGGTCGGCATCCCCAAGACCATCGACAACGATCTTGGCCTCACCGAGGTGTCGGTCGGCTACGACACCGCCGTCGGCGTGGCGGTCGAGGCGCTCGACCGGCTCCAGCCGACCGCGGCCAGCCACGCCCGCGTCATGGTGCTGGAGGTGATGGGGCGCGACGCCGGCCACATCGCGCTGGCCGCGGGCATCGCCGGCGGCGCCGACGTGGTGCTGATCCCCGAGATCGCCTACTCCATCGAGAAGATCGCCCAGAAGATCAAGCAGGTGCGCTCGACCGGCCGCAACTTCGCCCTGGTCGTGGTATCGGAGGCGGTGAAGACCGTGGACGGCACCGGCGTGCAGAAGCTGTTCCAGGGCGGCCAGAAGCGCTACGGCGGCATCGGCGACTACATCGGCGAGAAGATCGCCGAGGCGACGGGGGCGGAGACCCGCGTCACCGTCCTGGGCCACGTCCAGCGCGGCAGCATGCCCAGCCCGCGCGACCGTCTGGTCGCCTCGGCCTTCGGCGTGCACGCCGTGGACCTGATCGCCGAGGGCAAGTTCGACCGTATGGTCGCTTGGTCGGACCGCGGCGTCATCGACGTGCCGATCACCGAGGCCATCGCCAAATACGCCTGCGTGGAGCTGGACGGCGCCATGGTCAAGACCGCCCGCGGCCTGGGCATCAGCCTGGGCGACTGAGCGGAGGCCTGTGGGGAGGCATATGGGGAGGCAGGCGCGGCGATGTCGGAAAACCCGCTCTGGGACTTCTCGCTCGCCGTCTACGGACGGCCGGGCGTGCCCGCCGCCTGCCTCGACCTTCAGGACCGGCTCGGCCGGGACGTGAACCTTCTGCTGTTCGCCGCCTGGGCGGGCATGGCCTGCAACGCCGACCTGCCGGGGGAGGAGCTGGCGCGGATCGACTCCGCGGTCGCCCCCTGGCGGGACGAGGTGGTCCGCCCGCTGCGCGCCGTCCGCCGCCGGGCGAAAGGCGAGGACGACGCCCTCTACAAGCGCTTGAAGGCGGCGGAACTGGAGGCGGAGCGCGTCCAGCAGGACCGTCTCTTCGCCCTGTCCGGGCTCACCCCCGCGCCGGGCGGCGGTGTCGCGCTGGCCGCGGCCAACCTCTTCCGGCTGGTGCCGGAGGGCGACCCGGCGGTGATGGCTCTGCTCGCGGCGCTCGACACGCCGCCCGAGCCCTGACGGAGCCAGTGCGATGACGACTCCGGCCGTCCTCACCTCGCCCCGGCTGATCCTGCGTCCCTGGCGCGACGGGGACGGCGACGCTTTCCACGCGCTGTCGCAGAACCCCGCGGTGATGGAGCATCTGCTGCCGCTTCCCGACCGGGAGGCCAGCGACGCGGTGATTCGGCGCATCGGCGAGCATTTCGACCGGCACGGTTTCGGCTTTTGGGCGGTGGAGCGGCCCGGCCACAGCCCGTTCATCGGCTTCGTCGGGCTGGCCCTCGTGACGTGGGACGCAGCCTTCGCCCCCGCTGTCGAGGTGGGGTGGCGGCTCGACCCCGCCCATTGGGGGCAAGGACTGGCGACCGAGGCCGCCGAACTGGCGCTGGCCCACGGGTTCGATGCGGTCGGGCTCGATGAGATCGTGGCCTTCACCGTGCCAAAGAACCGGCGGTCGCAGCGGGTTATGGAGAGGCTGGGGATGGAGCGCGATGCGGCGGGCGACTTCGACCACCCGCGGGTTCCCGACGGGCATCGTCTGAAGCGGCACGTCCTCTACCGGATCGGGCGCGACCGCTGGCAGACCGGAATGGATGCGGGGATCAGCGGACCAGGATGAGGCTGTTGCGATCGCCCGTCTCGTCGGAGACCTGGAAGGGCTTGCCGACGTAAAAGGCTTGGCAACGCTTGCCGCCGGACAAGCGGGTCAGCCCGGCTTCCCACTCCTGCCCGCGCGGGCCGAGGATGCGCAGTTTCAACTGGTCGAGCAGCGGGAATATCTGATAGCCCTCGAGGTCAAGCGGCTCCCCCTTCGCGGAGAAGGCATCCTGGTTCAGTGTGAGGGTCTTGCCGTTGAGGTCCAGCTTGACGTCCTGCGCCCACGGGCATCCGCCGCCGGCAGGCTTTTCGTTGGCCGCGGCAGGTGCCGCGGTCAGGATCGCCGGGACGAGGGCGCAGGTCAGGGCAAGGGCACAGACGTTCAAGGTGCTTGTCATCGACGGTATACTTTTCATAAGCGGGAACCGGTCCTCGCGCTGAATACCCCAGTATGCTCCAGGGCATGGGGTGCAGAATAAATTTTGCAAAAGTGAAATGCAACGCGGGGCTTCTCGTGGGTGGGTTGCGGGAACGGCAGGACTTGTGACCAATCCGTCAGTGGACCCGCCTGTTTCATCGGCTTCCGGTACCCCTCACTCCATCGGTCACATCCCATGGCGACGATCATCGAGGCCCTCCTGGCCGCCATCGACCACCACCAGTCGGGCCGTCCGGCCGAGGCGGCGACGCTCTATGGGCGGATTCTGGAGGCCGATCCGGAGCAGCCCGACGCCGCCCAGCTCCTGGGCGTGCTCCACGCGCAGACGGGCCGCCCGGCGGACGGGGCGCGGCTGTTGCGCCGGGCGCTGGCGCTGCGTCCCGACTCGGCGGGCGGGCAATCCAACCTGGCCGGCGCGCTTCAGACCATGGGCGACGCGGCGGGGGCGGAGGCCGGCTACGCCCGCGCCCTGCGGTTGGACCCGCTGTTTGCCGACGCCCACGCCAGCCGCGCCGGCGCCCTGCGCGACCTGAACCGGGTGCCGGAGGCTGCCCGTTCGGCGCGGCGGGCCCTGGCGCTGCTCCCCGCCTCGGCGGACGCCCTCGTGAATCTCGCCGAAACGGCCTTGGCCGAACGGCGGGCGGAGGAGGCGGGGCGGGCATCCCGCCGCGCTGCCGCGCTGGCGCCGGGATCGCCGGCGGCCCGGATGATGCTCGGCTCCGCCTGCGCGGCACAAAAGCGCTGGGACGAGGCGGAGGCCGCTTACCGCGCGGCGCTGGATATCGCCCCCGGCTATGGCGCTGCATGGGGAAATCTCGGCTCGCTGCTGGCCGGGCGGACCCGCTTCGACGAGGCGCTGGCGGCCTTCGCCGCGGCAGAGGAGCGCGGCTTCTCCGGACCGTCCCTGTGGTCGGCGCGCGGCAACGCCCTGCTCGCCATGGCCCGGCCGATTGAGGCTCTCGCCGATTTCGACCGGGTGCTGGAGGCCCGCCCCGGCGACGCCGGGATGCGCTGGAACCGTGGATTCGCCCGGCTTCTGGCCGGTGATTACGACGGCGGCTGGCCAGAGTTCGACTGGCGCCGCAACGACACACGGGCGGAGCCGCCCTGGCGCCGCTTCGCCCAGCCCACATGGACCAGCGGGGACGTCGCCGGGCGCACCATCCTGCTCTACGCCGAGCAGGGGTTGGGCGACACCCTGCAGTTCGTCCGCTACGTCCCGCTGGTGGCGGAGCGCGGGGCACGGGTGATCCTGGAGGTGCAGCGACCCCTGATGAGCGTTCTGTCGGGCCTGCCGGGGGTGGAGAGGCTGATCGCCCGTGGCGATCCGCTGCCGGACTTCGATCTGGAATGCCCATTGATGAGCCTGCCGCGCGCCTTCGGCACCAACCTGGGCGCCGTGCCCGCTGCCGTGCCCTATCTGCGCCCCGATCCGCAACGCGCCGCCGCCTGGAGCGAGCGGCTGTCGGACGGGAAGGGGCTGCGGGTGGGGCTGGTCTGGGCGGGCAACCCGCGCTTTCCCGGCGACGCGCTGCGCTCGCCCCGACTGGCCGGGCTGCGCCCGGTGCTGAACGTGCCGGGGGTGCGTTTCTTCGGTCTTCAGAAAGGGCCGGGGCGGGAGGATCTGGAGCGGGTGGCGATGCCGTCCTCCTTCACCGACCTCGGACCGGACATCGCCGATTTCGCCGATACGGCGGCGATCATGGCCAACATGGACCTCGTGATCTCCTCCTGCACCGGGCCGGCCCATCTGGCCGGGGCGCTGGGGGTGCCGGTCTGGGTGGTGCTGCCCCTGTCGCCGGATTGGCGTTGGCTGCTGGCGCGCGAGGACAGCCCCTGGTACCCCACCGCCCGCCTGTTCCGCCAGACCCGGAGCGGCGACTGGACGGAGGTGGCCGGGCGCGTCGCCGACGCGCTGCGTGCCGCGGCTCTTACGACTTGAGGGTGATCGTCGTCTGGGTCATCTCGTCAGCGGTGGACACCAGCTTGGAGGCGGCGGAGTAGGTGCGCTGCGCCTGGATCAGCGTGGTGAACTGCTCCTCGATCTTGACGTTGGAGCCCTCGACGCTGGCCGTGCTCAGCGATGCCCCGACGGTTTTCGGCGCGCTGGTGCCGGTCTCATTCGACAGGTTGCCGAAGGAGTTCAGGCGGATGGCGCCTGAATTGGCGGTGGTCCGGAACATGGTGCCGGACACGCTTTCCAGGTCGGTCGGGTTGATCACCGTCGCGTCGGGGATGCGGTAGATGTGGCGTTGCTTCCCGCCCTGGAAATTCGCGGCGACGAAGCCGTCGGCGGTCAGCTCCGACCCCTGGTAGGTGCCGGCGCGGATGCCGTTGTTGCCCTGGACGATGCCCAGTTCCATGCCCGCGATGCTGGTGATGGAGTTGGTCATCTTGCCATAGGAGCCGAGATCCAGCGTCGTCTGGGCGAAGTCGCCGCCGGGATTCAGGGTCAGGGTCGCCGGGGTGCCGGTGGGACCGCCGGTCAGCGTGCCGTTGCGGGCGAAGCTCAGCGTGCCGAGCGATTGCCAGGTGGTGGGGTCGTTCACGTTGCCGCTGCCCACCGGCTTGCCGTCGGCGCCGACGACTCCGGCGTTGAAGACCTGCCATGTCGAGGTGCCGTCCTCCGCCTGCCCGGTCTTGAGGAATCGCAGGGCCATCGCCCCGTCGGCCCCGTTCTTGTCGATCATGTTCAGAACGACGCCGGTGGTGTTCGCCGTGGTGATCTCGCCGGTGACCGGCTCCTGGTCGTAGGGCAGGTTGAGGTTCAGTGACGCCTGGGTCGAGGCTTCGCGGTAGTCCTGCAACCCGCTCAACGAAACCGGCGTCATGCTGCTGAGGCTGCCGAAGGAGCCGGTGCCGCTGGCGGGGTCGAGCTTGAAGCCCATCAGCGCCTTGCCGGCGCCGTTCACCAGACGGCCCTCCTTGTCGGGAGAGAAGTCGCCCGACCGCGTCAGGAAGACCGTATCGTCGCTCGTCTGTGTGGCCGTCGCGGTCGTACCGGTTTGGGCATCCAGGTCCTGGACGAGGAAGAAGCCGTTGCCGACGATGGCCGCGTTGGTGGTGACTCCGGTCTGGGTGACGGTGCCGCCGCTGTGGTCCAGCCGCTCGAAGGCGCGCACACCGTTGCCGGGGTCCTTGTTGCCGGTGCGGTCGCTCAGCACGAAGTCGGAGAACTGCGTCTCCGACGCCTTGAAGCCGGACGTGGAGGCGTTCGCGATGTTGTTCGAAATGGTGCCCAGGGCGCGGTTCTGCGCCGTCAGCCCGAGAACGCCATTGTTGAAGATCGTGGTGATGCCCATGGTCCGGCCGCCTCATTCCCGTCCGCGCGCGTCCGCCGGAACGCGCCGAACAAGGAATTGCAATCGTCGTGCCAGAAGGCGGGGAGCCGCTGAAACAACCCTCTTCCGTGGTGGGGGAGGGGTTTGCTCAGGCCGCCGAAACCAAGGGATGGGCAGAAATTTCCCGGCGGACTTGGCTTATCACCGTCCGCTGGGCAGCTTTCGCCCACCCATCGCCCTCAATCGACCGGCTCGAACATCTTGGTCTGGGCGTTGATGGCCCACAGGTCGCCGCTGTCCAGGTCGAACCACCAGCCGTGCAGTTCCAGCGTCCCGGCCTCCACCCGCTCGCGGACGAAGGGGAAGGTCATCAGGTTGTCGACCGAGGTGCGGACGGCGGCGCGCTCGATCACGTCGGGCTTCTGCTGAAGGCGCTCGAACTCGGCCTTGCGCCGCTCCTCGTCGGTGTCACCCTGGGCGGGCGGGATGTAGGGATCGAGCGCCGCGCTGGCGATCGACACCCAGGGCGATACGAAGTCGTTCTGGTCCGGCTCGCCCTTGCGCAGGCGGATCAGCCCCTGGATGCCGCCGCACAGGGCGTGGCCCAGGACGATGACGTGGCTGACCTGGAGCACCCGCACCGCGTATTCGATGGCGGCCGAGGTGCCGTGGTAGCTGCCGTCCGGCTGGTAGGGCGGGACGAGATTGGCGACGTTGCGGACGACGAACATCTCGCCCGGCTCCGCCTGGGTGAGCAGCGCCGGATCGACACGGCTGTCGGAGCAGCCGATCATCAGAATCTTCGGCTTCTGCCCCTCCTCGACGAGCTGGCGCATGCTGTCGGGCCGGCGCTCGTAGTAGCGGGCGCGGAAGCCTTTCATCCCGGCGAGAAGCTGACGAATCGGAACGTCCTGGTCGCGGGTGTGTGGCATCGTTCTGATACCCCTCTTCGGTCGGGATTTAGCGGATGCGGTATAGCCCAGGCCGGGTCATGTTTCCAGAACCTCCGCAGGCGTCGGCTCGCCCCAGCGGCGGACGATGCCCGCGTCCAGCCCGAACAGGTCCAGCGCCCGCCCGACGGCATGGTCCACCAGATCGTCGATGGTCTGCGGGCGGCTGTAGAAGGCGGGGACCGGCGGGGCGATCACCGCGCCCATCTCGGCCAGCTGGGTCATCGTGCGCAGGTGCCCCAGATGCAGCGGCGTCTCGCGCACCATCAGCACCAGCGGGCGGCGCTCCTTCAGCGTGACGTCGGCGGCGCGGGTCAGCAGGGTGGAGGTCACGCCCGTGGCGATCTCGCTCATCGTGCGGACGGAGCAGGGGGCGACGATCATGCCCATGGCGCGGAAGCTGCCGCTGGCGATGGCCGCGCCGATGTCGGCGGCGGCGTAGGACACGTCGGCGAGAGCGCGCAGCTCCGCCACCTTCATGTCCGTCTCATGGGCCAGGGTGATTTCGGCGGAGCGGCTGACGACGAGGTGCGATTCGACGCCGATCCGGCGCAGCACCGACAGCAGCCGGATGCCCAGGATCACGCCCGAGGCTCCGCTGATGCCGACGACAAGACGGGAGGGTGCAGTCATGCCGAAGAAGTAGCGCGTGGGCCGGGCGTCGTCCAGGGCGCGGTCCTATGGACCCCTTCACGGGCCCGGCGCCGGGGGCGGAGGGACGGGCCGCACCCGGCGCACAAAAGCAAAAAGCCCCCCTCCCGCCGGGGGAGAGGGGCCGGGAAGGCGGCGTCAGCGCGCCTCTTCCTGCTCCGAATAGGGCGACTCGTCGCCGTAGCCGTCCTCGCCGTCCTGGGCCTCGCGCTCCTCCTGCGACAGAGGGACGCCGCCGCGGCGGACGGCCAGGGCCAGGGCCTCCTCCAGCTCGCGCTGGGTGCACAGGCCGAGCAGCACCGGGTTGCGCGGCTTGATGTTCGGGGCGTTCCAGTGCGTGCGGTCGCGGACCGCCGCGATGGTCGGCTTGGTCGTGCCGATGAGGCGGCAGAGCTGGGCGTCCGACAGCTCCGGATGGTGCTTCAGCAGCCAGGCGATGGCGTCCGGCTTGTCGCCGCGCTTGGTGATCGGGGTGTAGCGCGGCCCCTTGGACCGGGCCGCCGGCAGCGGCAGGTCGGGGACCAGCAGCTTCAGGCGCAGATCCTGGTTGCGCTCGCAGCGTTCGATCTCGCCCTTGGTCAACTGACCGTTGGCCACCGGGTCCAGCCCGACCATGCCGACCGCCACCTCGCCATCGGCGATGGCCTGGACCTCCAGGGAATGCAGGCCGCAGAAGGCGGCGATCTGCTCGAAGGTCAAGGATGTGTTCTCGACCAGCCAGACGGCCGTCGCTTTCGGCATCAAGGGCAGTGCCATCGTCCCTCCTGACAACTCCAACCCGACCGCACCCGCTGGCGGGTGGCGCGATCGGCCATACTTTACCGGATGGTCCCGAGCTTCGCCCTCCATATAGGGCCGGAACCGGTCGATGTAAGCGTGCTCGGGCAGGCGGCCGGGAAAACCCGGACACCGATCCCTCTGCTAACCGTCTTGGCGCGCTTTAGCAAGCCCACCCGGCTGTCCGGGAACAAGAATGAAGCGAAAAAAATGCTTGAAAGGGGAATTCCCGGCTGTGCAGGCGGGGAATTCCCTTCGCAATTGAGTGGTTCGCGGGTGCGGCGACGGTCAGCCCGCGCCCTCAGGCCACCGTCATGACGATCTTGCCGATGTGCGCGCTCGATTCCATCAGGGCGTGCGCCTCGGCCGCCTGCTCCAGCGTGAACACCTTGTGGATCACCGGCTTGACCGTGCCGCCTTCCAGCAGCGGCCAGACCTTCTCGCGCAGGGCGGCGGCGATGCGGCCCTTCTCCTCCACCGAGCGGGCGCGCAGGGTGGAGCCGGTGAGGGTCAGGCGCTTGGTCATCACCGGGAACATGTTGATGGAGACCTTCGGCCCCTGGAGGAAGGCGATGGAGACGTGCCGCCCGTCGGGGGCCATGATGCCGATGTCGCGGGCGATGTAGTCGCCGCCGACCATGTCCAGCACCACGTCGACGCCGCGTCCGCCCGTCTCCTTCTGGATGACCGCGGCGAAATCCTCGGTCTTGTAGTCAATGGCACGGTCGGCGCCCAGTTCCTCGCAGGCGCGGCACTTCTCGGCGCTGCCGGCGGTGGTGAAGACTCGTGAGCCGAAGGCCTTGGCGAGCTGGATGGCCGTGGTGCCGATGCCGCTGGAACCGCCATGGACCAGCAGCGTCTCGCCGGGCTTCAGCGCGCCGCGTTCGAACACGTTGGTCCAGACGGTGAAGAAGGTCTCCGGAACGGCGGCGGCCTCGACCATGCCGTAGCCCTTGGGAACGGGAAGGAGCTGCGGTGCCGGAACAACGCAATACTGGGCATAGCCGCCACCGGAGATCAGGGCGCAGACCGCATCGTCGGCGGCCCATTCCGTGACGCCCTCGCCGAGGGCGACGACGCGCCCGGCGATCTCCAGGCCGGGCAGGTCGGAGGCGCCCGGCGGCGGGTCATAGCGGCCCTGGCGCTGCAGCATGTCCGGACGGTTGACGCCTGCCGCCTCCACCGCCACCAGAACCTCGCCGGGGCCGGGCACCGGGGCGGGGCGCTGCACGGTGCGCAGGACTTCCGGGCCGCCGGGTTGCGAAATTTCCACGCAGGTCATGCTGTCCGGCAGGGCGATGCCCATGATGTCTCCCCCATTCCTCGTTGACGCGGCGTCCACCGGTCCGGTCATCTCCAATCCAGGCGGCCGGGCCGTTTGTGTCCGCAGGCGTCCAAAGTTAGAATTCCGCACCGGCGCTGACAAGCACGCCTCGCCGGCCTTTCCGACGAGCGGGAAGCGGACGGCGCGGGGCAGGGATGCGCGAAAGCGGGAGGAGAAGCTCTACTATGGACATCGACGATCTGGAGCCGCGCAAGGCCAAGCCGGCGCTGAAGGACCTGACCGCGCTGGGCGTGGCGGAGCTGAAGGACTACATCGCCGGGCTGGAGGCCGAGATCGTTCGCGCCCGCGCCGCCATCGCCGCCAAGGAGGTGCAGAAGAACGCCGCGGAAGCCTTCTTCAAGAAGCCGTCCTGAGGAGGGGGAGTGAAGATTTTCCCTCTCCCGCCCCGGGAGAGGGAAGGGGCCCGCGCAAAGGCGCGGGAAGGGTGAAGGGGCCGGCAACGGGCTGTCATATGATCGGCCTTACCCTCACCCGGCCCTTCGGGCCACCCTCTCCCGGGACGGGAGAGGGGTTTAAGGCCATATATCTCAGTCCGCGCCGACCAGATCGCGGTAGCAGTGCCAGGAGGCGTGGCCGATCAGCGGCAGGGCCAGCGCCAGCCCGAGGAAGCCGGTGACCATCCCGGCCGCGGTGAACAGCACGATGAGGAAGGCCCAGCCCGCCATGGTCCGCAGATTCTCGCGAAGCACTGCGACGCTGGTCGCCATGGCGGTGAAGCTGTCGGTCTCGCGGTCGAGCAGCATCGGGATCGACACCACGCTGATCGCGAAGACCGCCGTCGCGATGACGCCGCCGACGAGGGTGCCGGTCAGCAGGAACGGGATCGTCTGGGCCGAGAAGAAGATGCGGTCGACGAGCTGGTCGAAGGCCGGCGGCTCCGTCGCGAAGAACAGCGCGAACAGCAGGAAGGCGATGCGGATCCAGGCCAGCATGGCCAGCATCAGCGCCAGTCCGATCCCGGCGATCTGCACGCCGTTGCGGCGGTAGGCCCCGACGACCTTCATCAGGGTCGGCGTCTCCCCCCGCTCCAGCAGGCGGCTGGTCTCATAGAGGCCGACGGCGAACACCGGCCCCAGCAGCATGAAGCCCGCGGCCATCGGCAGGACCAGATACTGCATGTCCTGCATCGACAGAACCGCCACCAGCGCGAGGCTGGACAGCACCGCCAGCAGGCCGTAGGCGGCGCTGATCGTCGGGCTGGCGCACATGTCGCGCCAGCCGGCGCTCAGCCACAGCCAGGGGCGGTCGACGTCGACGCTGCGGATTCGTGGAAGATAGGATGCCGGCTTGTGGAATTCGGAGGGCGCCTTGCGCCGGACCGGCCTATGGAATTGGGACGCACCGCGGTGAGACGACATGTCGACCATGATGATGGTCCTCCCCTTTGCCCATTGCGCCTCTCGTGAGGGGAACTGTAGCAAAGCGGTCCGCAACGATCCAGATTGTCTTATGGACGAATTGTTAGAGTACCAAATTGTCACAAAAGCGATACCAAAGCACGGGCTCGGCCGTCACCCATCGTCCCGCTCGGCGCCGAACGTCCTGCCCTCGACCTTCTTGCCGTCAAGCTCCGCCTCGCGGCGCTCGGCGCCCTGACGGTCGCGCAGCTTCTCGGCCTTGGTGCGCCCGAAGCGGACGCGATTCTCCTCGGCGGTCTTTTCACGCTCTTCCTTCTGGCGCATCTTCCGGAAGCGGTTCAGGTTCACGACATCGGCCATAGGGCGCGTCTCCTGCGGGCGGGGCATATCGTCTTTTGGACAATTCGGCCGTTGGAATGCCCAAATTGCTTGTTCTCTTTCGGGACGATAGTTTAGCGGAACCCCGTGCCACCCGGAAGACCGGAGCGGGCGCCAGCGGTTCTCGCGGCTTGTGGCGGAAATACGGCGACTCAACAGCCGAACGGTGGGGAAGGCGGGTCAACCGGTGAAGAGATTCCTGATCGCAGCTCTGATACTCGTCGGTCTGCTGGTGGCCGCGGTGTTGGTCGTGCCCAGCGTCGTCGATTGGAACGCCTACAAATCCCAGATCGCGGAGCGGGTGTCCGCCGCCACGGGGCGCGAGGTGGAGCTGAGGGGCGACATAGGCCTGTCGCTGCTGCCGGCCCCGGCGCTGACGGTGCGCGACGCCCGTCTGGCGAATGCGCCCGGCGGGTCGGAGCAGGACATGGCCCGTCTGAAGGAGCTGGACGTCCGCGTGGCGCTCGGCCCGCTGCTCAGCGGCCACATCCAGGTGCAGAGCATCCGCCTGATCGATCCCACCTTCCTGTTCGAAACGCTGCCCGACGGGCGCTTCAACTGGGACCTGTCCGGCGCCGGGCGTCCGGATGGCGGCGCGCGGAGCGGGTCCGGCGACGGGCTGGCCTCGGCGGTCAGCTTCGATCAGGTGACGGTGCAGAACGGCACCGTCCAGTACCGCGACGCCCGCACCGGCCAATCCGAGGTGATCGACCAGATCGACGCGCGGATCGTTGCCGGCAGCTTCACCGGACCGTTCCAGGGTCAGGGCAGCTTCCGGGCGCGCGGCGTGCCGCTGCGCGGGGAGATGTTCGTCAGCCGCCTGATCGACGGCGCTGCCGTGCAGGTCCGGGCGGCCCTGTCGATGGCCGACACCGACGCCACGCTGCGCTTCGCCGGCATCGTGACCAATCCGCCGGGCAGCGGCGGCTCGCGCGCCCAAGGCGACCTGCGCGCCGAGGGCAGCGACCTGTCCCGCGCGCTGGCTTTGGTCCGCAGCGGTTCGGCGGCTGGCGAGAACAAGAAGGCGAACGCGCTGCTCGCCCAGTCCTTCGGCATCCGCACGGTGGTCGAGGCGTCCCCCGCCGGGGCGAGTTTCACCAATCTGGAGGCGCAACTCGGCGACACGCGCGCCACCGGCACGGCGACCCTGCGCAGCGGGACGCCGGCACGGGCGGAGCTGACGCTGGCCCTGAACCGGCTCGACCTCGACGCTTGGCTGGACCGTGCGCGGGCCGGCGGCTCGGAAGCCGCCACCCCGTCCAACGCACGCAATGGAAACGGTGCCAAGGGCGCGACGCCCAACGCTCAAGGTGGCGCCCCATCCGGGGGCGCCGCATCCGGCGGCACGGCGCAGCCGGGCGGGTTCGCCCTGCCGGATGCGCTGGACGCCAAGCTCGACCTCGCGGTGGACGGAATCACCTACAACGGCGGCGTGATCCGCCAGGGGCGGGTGGAGGCCAGCCTGGCCGGCGGCACTCTGAACATCGACCGCGTCAGCGCGCTCCTGCCCGGCGGCTCCGACATCGTGGCGGCGGGGGAACTGGCGTCGGCCAACGGCCAGCCAAATCTCGACCTGCGGATGGAGGCGAACGCCGACAACCTGCGCGCCCTGCTGGAGTGGCTGCGGGTGGACGTCCGCGCCGTGCCGGCGGACCGCCTGCGCCGGGCGTCCGTCACCGCGCAGCTGCAGGGGCGTCCGGGGCGGCTGGACGTGAACGGCCTGGATCTCCGGGTGGATGCCAGCCGCCTCAGCGGTGCCGTCGCCTATGTGGACCGTGGCCGGCCCGCCTTCGGGGCGCGGCTCGACCTCGACCGGCTGAATCTCGACGCCTATCTGCCGCCGCCGACCGGCGGCACGGCCCCGGCGGCCGCCAACGGAACGGCCACTCCGGCGCCTGGTCGCAACGGGACTTCGGCAGGGGGGGCGTCCGGGAGTTCGCCGATGACTCCGGCCCGGCTGCTGGCCGGCGTCGATGCGAATCTGGAGCTGTCGGTCGGGCAACTGACCGTGCGCAACACGCCGGTCCAGGGGCTGCGTCTGGACGCCACCGCCGCGGGCGGCGCCCTGTCGATCAAGGAGGCGACGGTGCAGGACGCCGCCGGGGTGAAGCTCCGCCTGGACGGGCAGATCGCCGGGCTGGAGCCGCTGCGCGGCGCGCATCTGACGCTGAACGCCGAGGCCCCCAGCCTGGAAGGGGTCGCCCGGGCGGTCCCCTGGCCGGAGGGCGCCCCTTCGCCGGAGCGGCTGGGTGCGGTGAAGGCGCAGGCCCGCCTGTCGGGCGATGCGGAGCGTTTGGCGGTCGAACTGGGCGTTGACGCGGCCGAAGCCACCCTGGAGGCGGGCGGTACGCTTCTGAACGTCGAGAAGGACCTCGGCGCCGACCTCAAGCTGCGCGTCAAGCATCCCGAACTGGCTCGGCTGGCCAGCCTCTTCGCCGACGACCCGTCGGGCTCCTACGGCCCGTTGGACCTCTACACGGAACTGGCGGGAACGCGGAAAGCCTTCACCCTGGGCAACATCCAGGGCGTGTTGGCCGGCGTCACCGTCAAGGGCAAGGCCAGCGCCGACCTGAACGGCAGCAAGCCGAGGGTGGAGGCCGACCTGCAGACCGGCGACCTGGAGCTGGATCGGCTGGCGGCGCTTCCCGCGGCTTCGGCCCGTCCCGCGGGGGCCTCTTCCCCGGCGGCCGAGGCGTCGCCGGGCGCGCCCGCCGCCGCGACCGGGGATTTCAGCGGGCTGCGCCGCTTCGATGGACGCTTTGCGCTGACCGCCTCCGCCCTCGTCAAGGGCGGCACGCGGATCGAGAACCCGGCCCTGCGCGCCACCGTGACCAACGGCGTGCTGACGGTGGAGCGCTTCGACGGCGCCCTGATGGGCGGCCAGCTCGGCGCCACCGGCCGGCTCGCCGCGCCGGGCAATCAGACGCCGACCGCCGAGGCCACGATCACCTTGTCCAAGGCCAAGCTGGCCGAGGCGGCGGGGGGCAGCCTCGGCGGCGGCGCGCTGGAGATCGCCGGGGGCGTGCTGGATGCCGAGGCCAACCTGACGACCAGCGGGGCCGGTGGCGACGCCATGCTCAAGGGGCTGGCCGGCCAGGGCCGGATCAGCGCCCGCGACGGCCTGTTGCGCGGCTTCGACCTCGGCGCCCTGCGCGACCGGCTGACCAGGCTGGAGCGCCCGCAGGAGCTGCTGGGCGCCGTGATGGGCGGCCTTCAAGGCGGGCAGACCCGCTTTGCCCGGCTGGACGGCAGCTTCGCCATCGACAAGGGCGTGGCGCGCACCGAGGACATGCGCCTGACCTCCGACCTGGGCGAGGCGGTGGCGGCGGGGCAGGTCAACCTGCCGGCGCAGACCATCGACATGCGCGTCCGCCTGACCGTGCAGTCCGACCAGTCGTTGCCGCCGCTGACCGTCCGCATGACCGGCGCGCTCGACAAGCCCACCCGATCCTTCGAGATGCAGGAGGTGCAGGAGTATTTCGCCCGCCGCGCCGCCGAGGGACTGCTGAACAGGGTGGTGCCGAAGGATCTGCCGATTCCCGGCGGCGGCAACGCTCCGAAGCCGGACGCGCTGTTGAAGGGGTTGATCGACGGTCTGAGGCGTTGAGAGTGTGGACGCGCGTGACGCATCGCGTCCAAGCCCCGTGACGCATCGCGTCCAAGCCCGTTGAAGTTCCGTGGGACGGGTCCCATAATGCGGCAGACAAGAAGCGGATTTTGAGTCGATGCAGGTGGACAATAAGATTCTGGACGATCTGGCCCGCGTCGCGGGCGGCGCGCTCGGCGCGCTGTCGTCCTTGCGCGAGGAAGCCGAGGCGCAGATGCGCCAGCAGTTCGAGCGCGTTCTGTCGCGGATGGACGTGGTGAGCCGCGAGGAATACGAGGCTGTCCGCGCCATGGCTGCCAAGGCTCGCGAGGAGCAGGAAACCATGGCCGAGCGGCTCGCCGCGCTGGAAGCCACGGTCGCGGCGCTCAAGGCCGAACACGATCCTAAGCCGCAAGCGGGCGCCTCCGCTCCGGCGGTCGGTCCCATCGCCGGAGGGGGCAGCGGGCCGGTCTGACCCGGACTCCGCCACGCCTCCACTTCTTCACGGATGCACCGCCGAAAACCAGTTGCGCCGGCCAGACCCTTTTGGCACGGTGCTCTTGGTGGTATCCATCCGTCTGCCAGCCACAACATCTCGGGGCTTCCCCTTCTTGCGCGAAGGCGGACCGGCCCCGGGGCGGTTCCGTCCACCGCGCCTTTACAGGAGGACGCCGATATGTCGGCTGTTGCCGTCGACACCCCCTCATCCGCGCACAATCCCCTCGACATCGTCGAGGAGATCGTCACCGCCAACGAATGGCCCTTCGAGCGGGCCGGCGAAGACGAGCTGATCGTCGAGATCGGCGGGCGCTGGTGCGATTACCGGCTCTATTTCGTCTGGCAGTCCGACGTCAGCGCGATGCAGTTCTCCTGCCAGTTCGACATGAAGGTCCCGGCAGCGCGCCGGTCCTCCGTCAACGATCTGCTGGCGGAAGTGAACGCGCGCATGTGGCTGGGTCATTTCGACGTCTGCGCCGAGGAGCACACTCCGATGTTCCGCCAGACCATGCTGCTGCGCGGCTCGCGCGGCGCGACGGTGGAGCAGCTCGAGGACCTCGTCGAGATCGCCCTGTCGGAATGCGAGCGCTTCTACCCCGCCTTCCAGTTCGTGATCTGGGGCGGCAAGTCGGCGTCGGAGGCGGTGTCCGCCGCCATCCTCGACACCGCCGGGGAGGCGTGACCGCCATGACGCACAGTGGGGCGCAAGCTGGGACGCAGGGCTGCACGTTGCTGCTGGCCGGCTGCGGCAAGATGGGCGGCGCGATGCTCGACGGCTGGCTGAAGGCCGGCATCGCGTCCAGCGTCGCCGTGGTCGAGCCGTCCGGCCTGCCGGAGTCCCTGCGCGCGAACCCCGCCGTCGTCCTGGCGAGCGGCCCGGACGCCTTGCCCGCCGGCTTCGCACCGGACGTGGTGGTCCTCGCGGTGAAGCCGCAGGTGATGGACTCGGTCCTGCCGGCCTACCGGGTGTTGGTCCGCCCCGGCACGGTGTTCCTCTCCGTCGCCGCCGGCAAGACCATCGCCTCCTTCGAATCCGCTTTGGGGGAGGGCGCGGCCATCGTCCGCTCCATGCCCAACACGCCCGCCGCCATCGGCCGCGGCATGACCGTCGCCGTCGGCAACCCGGTGGTGACCGAGGCGCAGACGTCGCTGTGCGATTCGCTGCTGCGCGCGGTCGGCGACGTGGCCTGGGTGGAGGACGAGTCGCTTCTCGATCCGGTGACCGCCGTCTCGGGCAGCGGCCCCGCCTACGTCTTCCTGATGGTCGAGGCGATGGCGAAGGCCGGCGAGGCCGCCGGGCTGCCCGCCGCGCTTGCCATGCGTCTGGCGCGGGCCACCGTTGCGGGGGCGGGCGAACTGCTCCACCAGTCCCCAACCGCCGCCGCCGACCTGCGCAAGGCGGTGACCAGCCCCAACGGCACCACCCAGGCGGCGCTCGACGTCCTGATGGCCGGGGATGGCATGCAGCCGCTGTTCGACCGCGCCGTTGCCGCCGCCGCGAAGCGCTCCCGCGAACTGGCGAAGTAACGCGCCATGGCGGCCCTCAGCCCTTCCGCCCAACGGGTTCAGGCCTTGCTGGACGGCTTCGGCCACGGCCACAGCGTGGTCGAGCATGAGGGCAGCACCCGCACGTCGGAGGACGCCGCGAACGCCGTCGGCTGCGCCGTGGCGCAGATTGCCAAGTCCTTGATCTTCCGCGCGAAGGACAGCGGCCGGCCGGTGCTGGTGGTGGCCAGCGGGGCCAACCGGGTGGACGAGAAGGCGGTGGGCCGGCTGATCGGCGAGACGATCGAGCGGGCCGATCCGGACTTCGTCCGCGAGGCCACCGGCTTCGCCATCGGCGGGGTGCCGCCCATCGGTCACGCGGTGCCGCCGCTGGTTCTGATCGACGCCGATCTGATGGGCCTCGACGCCATCTGGGCCGCCGCCGGCACCCCCAACGCTGTCTTCCGCCTGACCCCGGCGGAACTCGTCACCATCACCGGCGGGCGGGTCGAAGCCATCCGCAAGGGCTGACCATCCGACAATCGCGCCGGTCAACCGGGCAGGATGCCGCAGCGCGGCATGACCGCGCATCGCCGGGTCACCCCCCTTCCAAGCCTCTGGATTCTCTGGCAAGACTCTTTCCAACGAGTTCTTGAACAGAGACGCATCAGGGAGGCATCCGTGACTGACGCCCGGCACAACCCGTACGAGACCGACCTCGACCAGAACGCCGCCAACACGGTGCCGCTGTCGCCGCTCTCCTTCCTGCGCCGCACCGCCGCCGTCTATCCGCAGCGCCTCGCCGTGATCCACGGCCCGGTCCGCCGCAACTGGGCGGAAACCTACGAGCGCTGCGTGCGCCTCGCCTCGGCGCTGGCGAAGCGCGGCATCGGGTTGGGCGACACGGTCGCTGTGATGGCCCCCAACACGCCGGAATCCTTCGAGGCGCATTTCGGCGTGCCGATGGCCGGCGCGGTCCTCAACGCCCTGAACATCCGTCTGGACGCCGAGGCGCTGGCCTTCATCCTGGAGCATGGCGAGGCCAAGGTCCTGCTGACCGACCGGGAATTCTCCGGTGTCATCTCCAAGGCCGTCCACATGCTGGAGCCGAAGCGCCGCCCGATCGTCATCGACATCGACGACCCGCAGGCCAAGGGCGGCGAGCTGATCGGCGAGCAGACCTACGAGCAGTTCCTGGAAACCGGCGACCCGGCCTATGAGTGGCCGATGCCGGCCGACGAGTGGCAGGCCATCGCGCTGAACTACACCAGCGGCACCACCGGCAACCCCAAGGGTGTCGTCTACCACCACCGCGGTGCCTACCTGAACGCCATGGGCAACGTGCTGACCTGGGCGATGCCGCATCATCCGGTGTATTTGTGGACTCTGCCGATGTTCCACTGCAACGGCTGGTGCTTCCCCTGGACGGTCACTGCCATGGCCGGCACCAACGTCTGCGTCCGCACCATCACCGCCAAGGGCATCTACGACGCGCTGGCCGACCTCGGCGTCACCCACATGTGCGGCGCCCCCATCATCATGGGCCTGATCGTCAACGCGCCGGAGGACCAGAAGCGGGAGATCCCGCGCGGCGTGAAGATGATGACCGCGGGCGCCGCCCCGCCCGCCGCGGTGATCGAGAAGATCGAGCGGTTGGGTTTCGACGTCACCCACGTCTACGGCCTGACCGAGGTCTACGGCCCGGTCACCATCTGCGCCTGGCACGAGCACTGGAACGACCTCCCGCTGGAGGAGCGCGCGGCGCTGAAGGCCCGGCAGGGCGTGAACTACGCCACGCTGGAAGGGCTGATGGTCGCCGACCCCAACACGCTCCAGCCGACCCGTAAGGACGGCGTGACGATGGGCGAGATCTTCATGCGCGGCAACACCGTCATGAAGGGCTATCTGAAGAACCCGCGGGCGACGCAGGAAGCCTTCTCCGGCGGCTGGTTCCACACCGGCGACCTCGGCGTCTGGCATCCGGACGGCTACATCGAGCTGAAGGACCGCTCGAAGGACATCATCATCTCCGGCGGCGAGAACATCTCGACCATCGAGGTCGAATCGGTCCTCTACAAGCACCCGGACATCGTCGAGGCCGCCGTGGTCGCCCGCCCGGACGAGAAGTGGGGCGAGACCCCCTGCGCCTTCGTCACCGTCAAGGAGGGCAAGCAGCTGACCGAGGCCGAGGTGATCGCCTATTGCCGCGAGCATCTGGCCCATTTCAAGTGCCCGCGCACCGTCGTCTTCACCGCCCTGCCGAAGACCTCGACCGGCAAGATCCAGAAATACGTGCTGCGCGATCAGGCCCGCGCGCTGAACGGAGCGAAGGTGTGACCGCTGTGCCCGGGGGCTTCGGCCCCCTTCTGCCCGAGGATCGGGTGGACGCCGCGACCCTGGTCCGCCAGGGTTTCGGCATTCCCCGCGAGTATTTCGACCGGTCGGTGGAGCTGTTCGGGCCGGGCGTGATGCGCGGCCTGCGCGCCGGACCGGAGGCGGGCAGCGCCGGCGGGCTCGTGGCCTGCGCCGCCGTCTGGCCGATGGACCAATGGTTCGGCGGACGTCCGGTGCCGTCCTGCGGTGTGGCGGCGGTCGCCGTCGATCCGGCGCAGCGCGGGCGCGGCTACGGCACCGCCCTGATGCGCGGCCTGCTGGAGGAGGCGCGGGCCGGGGGCGCCGCGCTGTCGGTGCTCTACCCGGCGACCTTGCCGCTCTACACCCGTCTGGGCTTCGGACGGGGCGGGGTGTCCTTCGACTGGAGCGCACCGCCGGCCGCGCTGTCCGCCGGGCCGCCGCCGAGGGACGGGTGGATTCGCCGCACCGACGCCAGCGACGCCGGCCAGCTTGCGGCGCTACGCCGCAGCCTGTTCACCACGACCAACGGTCTGGTCGAGCGCAATGAGGGCCTGTGGAGTTTCGCCCTCTGCCCGGATGGTGCGCCGTCCGATGTTTACACTTTGGGTGGTTCTGGCGGTCTTGAGGGTTACATTGCGGTGGCGCCGCCGGCTGACAGGAAACTCAATGTTGCGGATCTCTGCCTTCTCAGCCCGCGGGCGGTGCGGCTGGCGCAGGGCTTCCTGGGCGGCTACCGGGCGCAGGTCGACCGCGTGACGTGGCGCGGCGGCCCCGACGACCCGCTGGTTCTGCTGGCGGCGGAGCGTGGGGTGCGTGCCGATGCGTGCGACGAATGGTTGTTGCGCATTCTCGACCTGCCGCGTGCTTTGGAAAGCCGCGGATACCCACCAGGGGTTGCCGGAGAGCTGACCCTGGACGTGTCGGACGCGCTGATTCCGGAGAATTCCGGCTGCTTCCGGTTGAGCCTGTCCGATGGAAAGGCTTCCGTACGGCCATTGCCGAGGGCGCTGAACAACGCTGACAAGGCCGGCGGGAGGACGGGCAAAGCGGTGCTGTCGCTGTCCATCGCCGCGCTCGCCTGCCTCTACAGCGGGCACAAAGGGCCTCACGTTCTCCGTCAGGTCGGCCTTTTGCGCGGAGGGGAAGAGGCGTTGGCGCTGGCGTCGCTGTTTTTCTCGGGTCCGGCGCCTTGGATGCCGGACCGGTTCTGAAGCGGTGATACCAGTCGTGTTTATCAAACCAGAAATTAACCCTTTCTGATGTATCCCTTAGCGACAAAGGCATGACGACGGCCATCGCATAAGGCCGTACGATCCGGGGGAGCCCGATTTCATGACGATTGGAACGCGGATTGCGCTCGGTTTTGCAGCGGTCCTTCTGATGACGGTTGCCGTGGCGTTCGTTGGTTGGAACAGCCTGCGCACCTACGCCGGACGTGTCGATCTGGCGGCCCACACCGCCGAACTGGACGCCCGGCTGAAAACCGTGCGGATTGAGGAAGCCCGCTTCGTCACCGAGCGCGACTCCAAGGCCGCCGACAACGTGCCCGGCATGCTGGACCGGCTGCGCGACGAGGCGCAGGGCACGCGGTCCGCGCTGGAGGACGCCGGCAGCATCCGGCTGGTCGACGAGATCCTGGCCGGCATCGCCGGCTATCGCAGCGCCTTCGGCAACTTCGTCGCCCAGGACAAGGAGGCCCGCGCCCGCACCCAGAGCATGGAGACGCGCGCCCAGGCCCTGCGGGAAATCGCGGAAAAGATCGGCAACCAGCAGTCCGAGCGCTACGACCAGAACATGGTCAGCCTGAAGGACGCGGAGCACGCCGTGCGCCAGAGCCGCGACACCTCCGACCGCGCGGACCGGCTGATCGAGATGGTGCTGGAGGCGCGGCGCCTCCAGTCCGACTTCGCCCACACCCGCAACCCCGCCACGATGGCGGCCGCCGGAGAGGCCATCGCCGCCCTGCTGGCCAACGCGGAAACCATCGAGAAGGATCTCGTCGGCACCAACGACGAGGAGTTGGCCCAGAGGATCGTCACGATCGCCGGCGCCTACCGGATGGTGTTCGAGCAAACCGGCGCCGAAGGTGCCGGTGATTCGGCCAGCGGCCGCATCCAGGCGCTGGACCGCCATGCCCAGGAAATCCAGAACCTCGCCCACGAGATGCAGGAGAATCAGGCGATGGTCTCCACCGCGTTGCAGGAGGCCGCGAACTTCGCCCAGAGCGAAGTGAACGAGGCCGTCCTGCTGCGCGGCATCGCCATGCGCCTGATCCAGGGCGCGCAGTCCGCGATGCTGGGGCAGCGCGACTTCATCCTGATGAACGGGGACGATGCCCGCGCGCGGGTGCATGGCGCGGTGAAGGAGACACTGGCCCTCGCCACCCAGGCCGGAGCCGTGCTCGTCGATTCGGAAGGCCGCGCGCTGATCGCCGCCATCACCGAGGCCGCCCAGGCCTTCGATGGGGAGTTCGCCGCCCTCGTCACCACCAGCGAGAGCCAGCGCGCCGCCTCCAAGACCATGGCCAAGGCCGCGGGCGACGTCAGCGAGCAGGTGGCCCGTCTCGTCTCCATCCAGCGCGACGACCGCGAGAACGGGCGCAGCGGGGCCGAACTGATCATCATCGTCGGCGCCGCGGTGGCGCTGGCGCTCGGCATGGTCATGGCCTGGATCATCGACCGCGCCATCACCCACCCGATGCACGCCATGACCAAGGCGATGGGCCGGCTGGCCGAGGGTGACCTGACGGTGGACATCCCCGCCGGCGATCGCAAGGACGAGCTGCGCGCCATGGCCGAGGCGCTCAGCGTCTTCAAGGAGAACGCCCTGGAGATGCAGCGCATGGAGGGCGAGCGGGAGGAGATGCGCCGGCAGATCGACGCCGACCGCCGCCGCACCATGAACGAGTTCGCCAACGGCTTCGAACAGGCGGTGTCGGGCGTCGTCCAGTCGCTGACCGAGTCCGCCGGCAATCTGGGCCGCGACGCGCAGGAGATGTCGTCGGACGCCGCCCTGACCACCGCCAAGTCGAGCGCCGTCGCCGCGGCGTCGGAGCAGGCGTCGAGCAACGTGCAGACCGTCGCCGCGGCGGCGGAGGAACTCTCCTCCTCCATCGCCGAGATCTCCCGCCAGCTCAACAGCAGCTCCCAGGTGGCGGTCGGCGCGGCGGCCAAGGCGACCGAGACCAACGGCATCGTCGAAGGGCTGGCCGAGGCTGCCCAGCGCATTGGGCAGGTGGTCGACCTGATCGGCGAGATCGCCGAGCAGACCAACCTGCTGGCGCTCAACGCCACCATCGAGGCGGCCCGCGCCGGGGAGGCCGGAAAGGGCTTCGCCGTGGTGGCGACCGAGGTGAAGAACCTCGCCGGGCAGACCGCCAAGGCGACCGAGGAGATCTCCAGCCAGGTGGCGCAGATGCAGGCGGCGACGGGCGGGGCGGTGGGCGCCATCCGCACCATTTCCGACGCGGTCGGCACCATCAGCAGCACGGTCACCGAGATCGCCCGCGCCATGGAGCAACAGGGTCTCGCCACCCGTGAGATCGCCCAGAACGTCAACCAAGCCGCCGAGGGCACGCAGGAGGTGATGCACCACATCGCCGAGGTGACCAACGCCGCCACCAAGACCGGTGGCGCCGCCGACGCGGTTCTGAGCGCCAGCCGCACGCTGGCCCGGCAGGCCGACCATCTGCGGTCCGAGGTGCAGGGCTTCCTCAACAAGGTGCGGGCCGCCTGATCCGGTGCGCCGGGGACGGCTCAGGGCCTGAAGTTGCCCCGGCCGTCCCCGTTGCTTTCGCACGGGGCATCTGTTAAGCCGCGCCGAGCCTCACGGACGCGAGATCCCATGGACTTCCCCTTGTCACAGCGCGATTCCACACGGGGAATTCCCGACGTGGTGCTGGCCGGTCTGGCCGGAGCCGCGGCGGCGGCGCTCGGCCCGCTGGCCTCGATGGCGCCGCGCGGGCTGCCGGTCTGGGCCATCCTGATCGCGCTGGTCGGCTTGGCCGGCTTGGCCCGGCGCGACGCCCTGGGGCGACTGCAACGGGCGATGCCCGGCACGGTGGTGGTCCTGACCTTCCTGGCCCTGGCCACCCTCTCCATCCTGTGGAGCCCGTCGCCGCGCGCCGGGCTGACGGTCGTGGAGATCGGCTACATCGGCCTTGGCGCTCTGGCCGGCGGTGCGTGGCTGTCTTCCTTGCCGGGAGTTGAGGCGCGGCGTCTGACCGGACTGTTCCTGGTGGGGGTGTTCGCCGGCATCCTGCTGTTCGCCGTGGAGGCCGCGCTGGATTTTCCGCTGCACCGCTGGTGGAACCATGTGCCCGCGGACGTCGGGATCGCCAAGTCCAACGTGCCCAAACGCACGGCGGTTCTGCTCTGTCTGCTGATCTGGCCGGCGGCGATGGCGCTCGACCGGGCCGGGCGACGGGGAATGGCCATCGCTCTTCCCGCTGTCTTCGCGGCGGCCTGCCTGCTGCTCACCAGCCGGTCGGCCATGCTGGGCATCGCGGCCGGCGGTGTGGCCTTCGCGCTGTCGGTCTGGTCGCCGCGGCTCGTCCGCGGGGTGTTGGCGGCGGTGCTGGCAATCGCCTTCACCTTCGTGCTGCCGCTGGTGCTGCTGTTCGACCGCGTGCTGAACCTGGACGGCGCCGACTGGCTGTTCCTGTCCGCCCAGCACCGGGTCGAGATCTGGGGTATGGCGGCCAACCGGGCGCTGGAAACCCCCATCCTCGGCCAGGGCATCGACGCCTCCCGTGCGCTGGACCCGGACGGTGCGGTGTCCCGATTCGGCACGCTGACCGACAGCTTGCTGCCGCTGCACCCGCACAACGCCTTCCTGCAGGTCTGGCTGGAGCTTGGCGCCGTCGGCGCCGCGCTTGCCCTGGCGGCCGCGTTGCTCCTGCTGTTCGGCACGGGGCGGTTGGAGCGGCGGCTGCAACCCTTCGCGCTGGCCCTGTTCGCGTCCGGCCTTGCCATGGCGAGCACGGCCTATGGGATCTGGCAGGCGTGGTGGATGGGCGGCATGCTGGCCGCCGGCCTGATGTTCCGGCTGGCCGCCCGCACCCCGGCGGGGGGCGAATGACGGGAACGTACGGCAACAGTCGCCGCCGCATCCTGATCATCAAGCTGGGGGCCTTCGGCGACTTCTTCCTGGCCCAGACCGCCTTCTCCGCCATCCGGAGGCATCACGCCGCCGACCATCTTTCGCTGCTGACCCTGCCGTCACTGGCCCCGCTCGCCCGCCTCAGCGGCCTGTTCGACGAGGTTCTGGAGGACCCGCGCGGGCGGTCCCTCGGGGCGTACGGGCGGGTTCGCCGCCTGCTGCGCGCCGGGCGTTTCGACCGGGTCTACGATCTCCAGGCGCAGCCGCGCACCGACCGCTATTTCTGGCTGTTCGCCCCCGGTCCATGGCCGGAATGGTCGGGCACGGCGTGGGGCGCCTCGCACCGCGATCAGTATGCGGGCCGCCGCAAGGTGCCGGTGATCGAGCGGTACACCCGGCAACTGGCGCCCTTTGGGATCGTGCCGGATGGGATTCCGGACCTGTCCTGGCTCGATGCCGATACCGGCCGCTTCGGCATCGCCGCGCCCTACGCCCTGCTGATCCCCGGCTCCTCCCCCGGACGGCCCGACAAGCGCTGGCCGGTCGAGCGCTACGGCGAGCTGGCGGTGGCGCTGGCGGTCCGCGGGATCACGCCGGTGGTGCTGGGCACGGCCATCGAGGCGGACCTGGCCCGGGCCATCACCACCGCCTGCCCGGAGGCGGTGGACCTGACCAACCGCACCAGCGTGCCGGAAATCGCCGGACTGGCCCGCCGGGCCTGGGCGACGGTGGGCAACGACACCGGCCCCACCCATCTGATCGCCGCCGTCGGCTGCCCGACGCTGGGGCTTTATTGCGATGCCTCCGTCCCGATCCACGCCAACGGGCCGCGGATGGTCATCCACCACCGGCCCGGCTTCGTGGAGATGGGCGTGGCGGGCGTGCTGGCGGCAGTGGACGCTCTTCCTCCGAACCGGTAGGGTGCCGCCGGCTTCGGTACGACCGACGCGCTGGTCCTATCGCTGCGGATCGGCCTGTCGGCCACCCTGCCGTCGCGTCCGGGCGGTCCGCTCCGGCTCAACCCGAAGGGTTCAAAGGGGCCGGAACGGGCCAAGCCGTGCCAGCGCCCAGCCCGCGGCGTCCCGCACCACCTCGCTCGGATCCTGCAACAGGCGTTCGGCCACCGGGGCATGGCGGGCGTCGCCACTGTTGCCCAACGCCACCAGCACGTTGCGCACAAAGCGGTCGCGCCCGATCCGCTTGATCGGGGAGCCGCTGAAGACCTGCCGGAAGCCCGCGTCGTCCAGCTGCGCCAGATCGGCCAGCCGCGGCGCCGTCAGCTCCGCCCGCGGCAGGAAGGCCGCCTCGCGGGAGCGCTTGGCGAACTTGTTCCACGGGCAGGCAGCCAGGCAATCGTCGCAGCCGTAGATGCGGTTTCCCATCAGCGGGCGCAGTTCCTCGGGAATCGGTCCCTTGTGTTCGATGGTCAGGTAGGAGATGCAGCGCCGCGCGTCCAACTGGTTGGGGGCGGGGAAGGCGGCGGTTGGACAGGCGTCCAGGCAGCGACGGCACTGGCCGCAGCGGTCCACCCCCGGCGGGTCCGGCGGCAGCTCCAGCGTCGTGTAGACCTCGCCCAGGAACAGCCAGGAGCCGTGGGACCGCGACACGAGGTTGGTGTGCTTGCCCTGCCAGCCCAGCCCGGCCTTCTCGGCCAGCGGCTTTTCCATTACCGGGGCGGTGTCCACGAAGACCTTCAGCTCCGCCTTGAAGCGGTGGGCGATCCATTGGCCCAGCGTCTTCAGCCGGCCCTTGATGAGGTCATGGTAATCGCGGTTCCTCGCATAGACCGACACGATGCCGCGGTCGGGATGCGCCAGCAGGGCACGGGGGTCCTCCGCCGGGGCGTAGCTGGTGCCGAGCGCGATGACGGTCCGCGCCTCCGGCCAGAGGGATTGGGGATGGACGCGGCGGTCGGCCTTGTCCTCCATCCAGCCCATGTCGCCGTGCCGGCCCTGGCGCAGAAACTCGGCCAGCCGCGCCTTGGCCTCCGCGCCCAGTTCCGCCCGTGCGAAGCCGACCGCATCGAAGCCCAGCGACAGGGCGCGGTCGCGGATGGCTTCACGGGTGGAGGTGGCTGGGTCGAACATGGAGATGCGTTGGACCGTGCGGAATGCGGAAGCGTCCCTCTCCCGCCCCGGGAGAGGGATTATAGAGAATGAGGATCAGCCGCGGCCGCGGTAGGTCTGGACGTCCTGCGACGGAATCCACACGCCCTTCGGCGGCTCGCCGGTGGCGTAGAACACGTCGATGGGGATGCCGCCGCGCGGATACCAATAGCCGCCGATGCGCAGCCACACCGGCTTCAGCTCGTCCACCAGACGCTTGCCGATGCCGACGGTGCAGGCCTCGTGGAAGGCGCCGTGGTTGCGGAAGCTGGTCAGGAACAGCTTGAGCGACTTCGACTCCACCAGCCACTCGCCCGGCACATAGTCGATGACCAGATGGGCGAAGTCCGGCTGGCCGGTGATCGGGCAGAGCGAGGTGAATTCCGGCGCCGTGAAGCGCACGACGTAATGGTCACCGGGGTTCGGGTTCGGCACGCGCTCCAGCACCGCCTCTTCCGGCGTCTTCGGCTGGACGGTGGCGCCGCCGAGCTGCGTCAGGCCGGCGTAGATGTTCTCAGACATCGGCGGATTCCTTCTTCGCGGGTTTCGCCGGCTTGGCCGGCTTCACCTTCAGGTGGGCCAGCGGGTCCTCGGTGGCCGGAATATCGCCCTCGTTCAGGCGGGCCTCCAGCGCGCCCGCGACCTCTTCGAAGCGGCCGTCCTCGATGGCTTGCCGGAGCTCGGCCATCAGGTCCTGGTAGTAATGCAGGTTGTGCCAGGTCAGCAGCATCGGCCCCAGCATCTCGCCCGCCTTGAACAGGTGATGCAGATAGGCGCGGCTGTGGTTGCGGCACGCCGGGCAACCGCATTCTTCGTCGAGCGGGCGCTCGTCGTGGGCGTGGCGGGCGTTGCGGATGTTGATGGTGCCGCGCCGCACGAAGGCCTGACCGGTGCGGCCCGAACGGGTGGGCATCACGCAGTCGAACATGTCGACGCCGCGCCGCACCGCGCCGATCAGGTCGCTGGGGCGGCCCACCCCCATCAGGTAGCGCGGGCGGTCCTTGACCATCAGCGGCTCGGTGAAGTCGAGCACGGTGAACATCGTCTCCTGACCCTCGCCGACGGCCAGCCCGCCGATGGCGTAGCCGTCAAAGCCGATATCGGACAGGGCGGCGACGCTCTCCGCCCGCAGGTCGGCGTAGACGCCGCCCTGCACGATGCCGAACAGGCCGTAGCCGGGCCGCTCGACGAAGGCGTCCTTGCTGCGCCTGGCCCAACGCATCGACAGCCGCATGGACGAAGCCGCCTGGGCTTCCGTCGCCGGGAAGGGGGTGCACTCGTCCAGGCACATGGTGATGTTGCTGTCCAGCAGATGCTGGATCTGGATCGAGCGTTCCGGCGTCAGGTGGTGCTTGCTGCCGTCGAGGTGGGATTTGAAGGTCACCCCCTCCTCGGTCATGGTGCGCAGGTCCGACAGGGACATGACCTGGAAGCCGCCGCTGTCCGTCAGGATCGGCTTGTCCCAGTTCATGAAGCGGTGCAGGCCGCCCAGCTGCCCGACGCGCTCCGCCGTGGGGCGCAGCATCAAATGGTAGGTGTTGCCGAGCAGGATTTCCGCGCCGGTGGACTTGACCGCGTCGCTGGTCATCGCCTTGACGGTGGCGGCGGTGCCCACGGGCATGAAGGCCGGCGTGTTGATGGCGCCGTGCGCGGTGGAGACCCGGCCGCGCCGGGCGCGCCCGTCGGTCTTCAGAAGCTCGAACCCGATCCCGGTCATCACACCCTCCGGAGTAGCGACGCGTCGCCGTAGCTGAAGAAACGATAGTTCTGGCCGATGGCGTGCGCGTAGGCCGCCTTCATCGTGTCCATGCCCGCGAAGGCGCAGACCAGCATGAACAGGGTGGAGCGGGGCAGATGGAAGTTGGTCACCAGAAGGTCCACGATCTTGAAGCGGTAGCCGGGGGTGATGAAGATGTCGGTGTCGCCGCTGAAGGCCCGGATGCTGCGGTCGTCCAGCCCCGCCGTCTCCAGGATGCGCAGCGCCGTGGTGCCGACCGACACGATCCGTCCGCCGGCGGCGCGGGTGGCGTTGATGGCCTCGGCGGTCTCCGCGGAGATTTCGCCCCACTCGCTGTGCATGCGGTGCTCGGCGATGTCGTCCACCTTGACCGGCAGGAAGGTGCCGGCCCCGACATGCAGCGTCACCGGCACGCGGCGGATGCCGCGCGCGTCGAGCGCCGCCAGAAGCTCCGGCGTGAAATGCAGCCCGGCGGTGGGGGCGGCGACGGCGCCCTCGCGCGCGGCGAAGACGGTCTGATAATCCGCCGCGTCCTGCTCGTCCGCCTCGCGCCGGATGTAGGGGGGCAGGGGCATCCGGCCGTGGCGGTGCAGCGCCTCCATCAGCTCCGGCCCGCCCTTGGAGAAGCGCAGGCGGACTTCCATCCCGTCCTTGGCGACCACCTCGGCCGTGAAGTCCTCGGCGATGGCGATCACGTCGCCGGGTTTCAGCCGCTTGCCGGGGCGGGCGAAGGTCGCCCACTCCCGTTCGCCCTCGCGCTTGTGGAGCGTGATCTCCACCCGCACCTCGCCGCGCCGGCCATCGAGGCGGGCGGGGATGACGCGGGTGTCGTTGACGACCATCAGGTCACCCGGCTCCAGCAGGGCGGGCAGATTGCGCACGGTGCGGTCGTGCAGACGCTCCGCCACGTCGAGCAGACGGGCGGCGTCACGCGGCTTGGCCGGATGCTCGGCGATGCGGTCCGGCGGAAGGTCGAAGTCGAAATCGGCGGTCTTCATGGGAGCCGCTCGTATAGACCAAAGCGGTGGGACGGGGGAAGCATTACGAGTCGGGGTTCATTCGGGCAAAGGGAGCGCCTGGGCGGTCAGGGCGGCGGTCTGGCGGGTGTGCAGCACGTCCACGTCGAAGCCCTGGATCATCTCCTGGAACAGCCGGTACCAGTTCACCTCGGCCTGGAGATGCAGGAAGACGGAGCCCAACCCGATGGCCGCGCGGTCCATGAAGACGAACTCCCGCGGCACCTCCACCCCGCCGACGCGGCGCAACTCGGCATGGACCTTGGCGGCGGTCTCGCGGCCGTAATGGCCGGAGTTGGTCTCCTCGATGCGGCGGCTGCGGTCGTCCATGATCGGGGCGTAGACGAAGCGCGCCCAGATGTTCAGCACGTCCACCAACTCCTTGGTCGGGTTGCCGAAGCCCCAGGTGCGGTAGGCCTCCACCGCCTTGGCCTGGTTGCCGGTCTGCAGCGCGTCGTAGAGGTCGATCACCCCCTTCACGAAGCGCGCCGGGAAGACGCGGATGCAGCCGAAGTCCAGCAGGTTGATCCCGCGGTCGGGCCGCACCGTGTAGTTCCCCAGATGCGGATCGCCGTGGATGATCCCGTAGCCGTAGAAGGGCACGTACCAGGCCCGGAACATGTTCATCGCCAGTTCGTCGCGGGCGTCCGGATGGTCCCTCACGAAGTCCAGGATCTTGCGCCCCTCCACCCATTCCAGCGTCAGCAGGCGGCGGGTTGAGAGGTCGGGCACCACCGCCGGGACATGAACGCCGGAGGTGTCGGCCAGCATGGCGCGGTAGAGGCGGGCGTGCTTGGCCTCGCGCTCGTAATCCAGCTCCTCGCGCAGCCGGGCGCCGATCTCCGCCTGGATCTGCTTGGTCGAGATGGCGCTGTCGGTGCGCTCGAAGATCGCGAAGATCAGGCCGAGCTGGCGCAGGTCCGCCTCCACCGCGGAGGCCATGTCCGGATACTGGAGCTTGCAGGCGAGGGTCTGCCCGTCCAGCCCGATGGCCCGGTGCACCTGCCCCAGCGAGGCCGCCGCCGCGGCGGTCTGTTCGAAGTGGCGGAAGCGCTTGTGCCAGGTGGGGCCCAACTCGCTGGCCATGCGGCGCTTGACGAAGGGCCAGCCCATCGACGGCGCGTCGGCCTGGAGCTGGGACAGCTCCTGCACATACTCGCGGGGCAGGGCGTCGGGGATGGTGGACAGCAGCTGCGCCACCTTCATCAACGGTCCCTTCAGCCCGCCCAGCGCGGCGCGCAGTTCGGCGGCGTGGCGATCCCGCTCCAGGGGGATGCCCAGAACCCGTTCTCCGGCGAAACGGGCCGCAAGGCCCCCCACGGCGGTCCCGACCCGCGCATACCGCGCGATCCGGCCGCCAAGCCTGTTCTCATCCGTGTTCGGCATGCCGAATAGGTGGGTGCGGCGGGGCCGAAAGGCGAGTCCCCTGGTCTCGCCTCAAGCAGCAGGGCCGATCTGGACCAGTCCCGGCAATCCGCTTCGGGCGGCGGCTTCCGCCAATTTGCGGTCTGCGGTCACCAGTCCCGCGTTCGTCGACCAAGCGAGAGCCAGACAGAGGCAATCGACCAAGGGATGCCGAAGCGTGCCGCTGAGGTCGAGCGCACGCTCCGCCACGTCCACCGCCGGGGTCAGCGTCAGTGGGAGTCGGGCAACCAATCCACGCAAGCGGCCCAGGAGAGTATCGGCATCCGACTTTTCCAAAGTGCCCGTGTGGACTCGCTTAGCCAGCGCCGTAGCCACTTCAATGAGCAGAATGTCGGGTGCCAGCAGCGGCCTTTCCTAGGCAAGGAACGCAAGTGTGTCTGAGCTTGCGTCTTCCCTGGTGATCCATTTCACGGCGACACTGGCGTCCACGACGACCGCTTGGCCCACCACGCTCACCGGTCGCGCCATTCACGGATCAGTGGCGTGCTGTCGGGAAGCACACCGTATTTGCGGGCAAGTTTGTCCTGCTCCCGCTGGAGTTCCTCAACGAGCGCCGCACGGCCGGGGCGCGCGGCCTGCGACAGGATGGCGCCGACCTCCTCCTCGACCGAACGCCCGTTGATCGCGGCGCGTTCGGTCAGAGTCGCGTGCAGCGCTTCGTCGATTTCGAGCCTGACGATCTTGCCCATTTCACTCTCCTGGGGATCGGTGACACTGTAACCCGCTTGCGCAGGATGGCGCCACCGTTCCGCAGGATCACCGGCCTCACCCACTCGGCGCGATGTTCTGGTTCACGCAGAACAGGTTGGTCGGGTCGTATTTCGCCTTCAGCGCCCGCAGGCGTTCGTAGTTCGCCCCGTAGGCGGCCTGGACGCGCTGTTCGTCGTCGGTGACGAAGTTGACGTATACTCCGCCCGTGGCGTAGGCAGCGGCGCGGTCGGAAACGCCGCGTGCCCATTGGATGCAGGCGCCGTCCTCCGGCGGGGTGTTCCAGCGCGCGTGCACGTTCATGACGAACAGGGCGTCGCGGTGCGGATAGGCGGTGGCGTCCGCCGGCACGCGGTTGGCCGCAGCGCCGAGCAGCCCGACGAAAATCTCGCACTGGTCGGAGGGCAGTCTTCCGGCTTCCTCGACCAGTAGGTCGATCAGCCCGTCCTCCAGCCCGGTGAAGTTCTGCGATTTCCAGTAGTTCCGTGCGCCAGGCACCAGGAGCGGGTCGAAGGCCGCCTGCCACGCCGCGTAGGGCATCAGGCCGACATGCTCCCCGACCGGCGTGCCCAGCGACAGCACGGGTTCCAGCGCCTTGCGGGCCGCCGCCTCGTCGTCTCCGGCGTAGATGACGGGCATGACCACCACCTCCTTGCCGTGCACCTCCGGCGGCAGGAAGGGCAGGGGCGGCGCCTTGCGCAGCACAACCCAGGCGGTGGCCTCGTCCGGCAGGGCCGCCGTGGCGTCGCGGTAGCGGCGCATTAGGTCGCCGGCCCCCGTGAAGGGGTGGACGACCAGCCCGGCAAACACCATCGGTCCCACCGGATGCAGGCGGAAGGTGAAGGAGGTGACGATGCCGAAGTTGCCGCCGCCGCCGCGGATGGCCCAGAAGAGGTCGGCGTTCTCCTCGGCGCTGGCCCGCAGGAACTTCCCGTCGGCGGTGACCACGTCGGCGGCCAGCAGATTGTCCACCGTCAGCCCGTATTTGCGGGTCAGCCAGCCGAACCCGCCGCCCAGCGTCAGCCCGGCGATGCCGGTGGTGGAGTTGATGCCGACCGGCACGGCCAGCCCGAAAGCCTGCGTCTCCCGGTCGAGATCTCCCAGCGTGGCGCCGGGCGCCACCCGCGCCGTCCGGCTGATGGGGTCGACATGGACGAAGCGCAACGCGCCGAGGTCGATCAGCAGGCCGCCGTCGCACAGGGAATTGCCGGCGATGTTGTGACCGCCGCCGCGCACGGAGACCAGAAGCCCGTTCTCCCGCGCGAAGCGCACCGCCTGCATGACGTCGGCGGCCCCGGCGCAGCGGGCGATCAGGCCGGGTCGGCGGTCGATCATGGCGTTCCAGATCGTCCGGGCCTCGTCATAGCCCGGCGACTGCGGGGTCAGCAGCGGGCCGCGCAGACGGGCGGCAAGATCGTTGACGGCTTCCTGGGAAAGAGTCGCGTCCCGCCGGTCGGCGGTGCGAAGCGTGACATCGCCCATCAAGCACCTCCCACGTCAATACAGCAATTTTCGCGAATATCCGGAGCGGATTGGCGCAACAAGGGTAAAGTTTTGCCCCTGTACAGGCCATCCGGGAAAGGGCTCCCTCCGGTGTTCTTCCGGACGGAGCCACCCCTCAATTCGGTGTTTGCGCGGCTTTCACGGTGGGAGGCGGTGGATCAGCCGCCCTGGCTGCGGATCCAGGCGGCGGTGGCGCTGTCCATGGTGTTCTTGTGGTTGATGAACCACTCCGGCACGACCTCGGTCAGGTAACCGCGGACGAGCGCCAGATTGCCGGCGGCCATGCGCTTGGCGATGCCTTCCAGCTCCAGGCGGACGCGGTTGTGCTCGTGGACGTGGATGAGCGTCGGCGGGAAGCCGTACTGGTGCATCAGCTCCTCCTCGCGGGCCAGATGGTCGCGGAGGTGCTGGGCGAAGGCGGTGAAATGGGCGGGCAGGTCGGCGTCCGACGCCGTGGCGGCTTCGGCCAGAAGCTCGACGGTTTCCTTGTGGTCGGCGTCGATGATGGCGTTGCCGACTTCCAGGGACGGGCTCCAGGCGGGGATCGAGAGGGTGGGCATGGTGCTCTCCGAAGGGATCGTTGAAGGCACCATACCCATCCCTCGATTGGGGATTCTTGACGTCCGTCAAGAAAACCCGGTCAGGACTGATTTTCCAGCTCGTCAACAAAGCCGCGGATGACGTTCAGCCCCTTCTGCCAGAAGGCCGGGTCGCTGGCGTCCAGCCCGAAGGGGGCCAGAAGCTCCTGGTGGCGCAGTGTGCCGCCCGCCGACAGCATCGCCAGATACTTCTCCGCGAAGCCTTTCTCCGACTCCTGGTAGACCGCGTAGAGCGAGTTCACCAGGCAATCGCCGAACGCGTAGGCGTAGACGTAGAAGGGCGAGTGGATGAAGTGCGGGATGTAGGACCAGTAGTTCCGGTAGCCCTCGTCGAAGCGCAGCGCCGGGCCGAGGCTTTCGGTCTGCACCGCCATCCAGATCTCGCCCAGCCGTTCGGCGGTCAGTTCGCCCTCGCGGCGCTCGGTGTGGACGCGGCGCTCGAAGTCGAAGAAGGCGATCTGGCGGACCACCGTGTTCAGCATGTCCTCGACCTTGGAGGCCAGCATGATCTTGCGGCGCTTCGGGTCGGTCTCGCGGTCGAGCAGGGCGCGGAAGGTCAGCATCTCGCCGAACACCGACGCGGTCTCCGCCAGGGTCAGCGGCGTGTCGGACAGAAGATGGCCCTGTCCGCCGGCCAGGATCTGATGCACGCCGTGGCCCAGCTCATGGGCGAGCGTCATCACGTCGCGCGTCTTGCCCTGGTAGTTGACCAGAAGATAGGGATGGACGCTCGGCACCGTGGGGTGGGCGAAGGCGCCCGGTGCCTTGCCGGGGCGCACCGGCGCGTCGATCCAGGCGTTGTCGAAGAAGCGCTTGCCGAGCGCCGCCAGATCCGGCGAGAAGCGGCCGTAGGCGCCCAGGACCAGATCGCGCGCCTCGTCCCAGCGGATGCTGCGGTCGGCGTCGTCGGGCAGCGGCGCGTTGCGGTCCCAATAGTCCAGATGGTCCTGGCCGAACCACTTGGCCTTCATCGCGTAGTAGCGGTGGGACAGGGCCGGGTAGGCGTCCTTCACCGCCGCGGCCAGCGCGTCCACCACCTCGTCCTCGACGCGGTTGGACAGGTTGCGGGCCGACGTGGGCGCCTTGTAGTTGCGCCACTTGTCGTGGATCTCCTTGTCCTTGGCCAGCGTGTTGGTGACCAGGGCGAACAGGCGGATGTTGTCGCCCATCACCCGGCCGATCACCGTCCCGGCCTCCTTGCGGAACTCCTGACGGCGGTCGGACAGGCGGTTCAGCGCCTCCGCGCAGGTCAGCTCCTTCCCGCCGATGGGAAAGCGCAGGCTGGCGATGGTCTCGTCGAACAGGCGGTTCCAGGCGGCGCGCCCGACCACATGCTTCTCGTGGAGCAGGCGTTCGACCTCGTCGGAGAGCTGGTGCTCGCGGAACAGGCGGACGTCGCGCAGCCAGGGGGCGTAACGGGCGAGGTCCTTCGACGCCTTCAGCTTGGCGTCCAGCACCTTGTCCTCCAGCCGGTTGATCTCCAGCGTGAAGAAGACGAGGTGGGTTGAGATGCCGTTCACCCGCTCCTGCGCCGACTGGTAGAACTTGGCAATGGCCGGGTCGGTCATGTTGCCGTTGTAGACCAGCCCGGCGTAGGACATCACCCGCGACAGCACCTCGTCGATGCGCTCGTACTCGCAGATGGCGGCGGCGAAGGCGTTGCCGTCCAGCCCGGCCAGCTTGGTCGCGTATTTTTCATAGAAGTCCTTGGACGCGCGTTCCATCCGCTCCAGGTCGGCCTTCAGTTCCGCCGATTCCATGCCCGGATAGAGGTCCGTCAGGTCCCAGGAGGGCAAGGCGCCGAGGTCCGGCCCGTCCCCCGTGGCGGCCAGGGCAGCGTCGGGCATGGTGGTCTGAGGAGCGCCAAGGAAATCGCCAATCGGGTGCCGGGTGGCGCTGCGGGTCATCTGTCCCTCCGTTCTGAGCATTGGAACGGGATATAAGCGCCACGCGGGTCCGGGGGAAGGCTGCGCTGCGGGGCCTGCTCAGGGAGCTTGGCTTTCCTGCGCGCGGCGGATCGCCGCTTCCACGCATTGCAGGTGCAGCTTCTTGCGGGCGAGCTGGCGGGTCCGCCGCTCCTCCAGATCGGTGGTCGGCATCGCCTCGATGGCGCAGCCGCGCCAGCCGTTGGCGTCCAGCGCGCGGGCGACCTCCGCATAGCCGAAATAGCCCTTGTCCGGCTGCTCCCACGGGGCGCGGAAGTCTGCGCGGCGCAGGACGAAGCGGTTGGACTGGCTGGACCCGCCGAGACTGGTCAGCCGGGCCACGATCAGCCGTTCGCCGTTCGGGTGGACGACGGTCAGGATCGGGCGGATGCCGAAGACGGGCGGGTCGCTGCTCATGGGGACATGCATAGCGTTCCGGTCCCCAATAGGCCAGCGACAAGGCCGCGGGCGAGCGGGATAACGAAGGCCAGGGCATCGCGGCCTGAGAAAAATGAACGCAGTCATACGCAAGTATGCGCTTAGTGAATGAATTTAAAAATTAGCGGTTCACAAGAGATTGTTGCGCGCTTTCCATGGGGGTTGGTGGGATGATTTGCTGACTTGTGAATCAAATCTCCGGACCTGCGAAGGAGAAAACGGCGATGACATTGTTGGTGCGCTTACAGAAGCCGGTCCTGGCGGCGTTTTTCCTCTTGTCGTGGATTCTGCCCGCCGCTGCGGCGCAGCCGCAGTCGCAGGCCCGACCGGTCCCCGTCGAGCTGCCCGCGAGCGCCTATGACGCGCAGGGAACCGCCCTGTCGGCCCTGGTGTATGTGCCGGACAGCGCGCGGGAGCGTGGCAGGGTGCCCCTGCTTGTCCTGTTGCACGGCTGCGAGCAGGACGCCCGGACCTTCTTCGAGGATTCGGGCTGGAAGGACATGGCCGACGCCCATGGCTTCGTCGCCCTGCTGCCGGCGCAGAAGCACAACCTGTTCTCCATGGCGGGGACGGGGGGCTTCGGGCGCTACGGCAACCCGCTCGGCTGCTTCAACTTCGCCGACCGGCTGAACAGCCCGCTGAAGGGCTTCGTGCCGAGCGAGGCGGCGGCCATCGCCTCGATGGTCGGCGCCGTCGTCTCCGGCAAGGGGCTGGGCGCCAACGGCCCGGCGGTGGACGCGGAACGGGTGTCCGTCACCGGCCTGTCGGCGGGGGCGGGCATGGCAGCGACCCTGCTGGCCGACTACTCGCAGGTCTTCGCCGGGGGGGCGCTGTTCGCGGGCGTGCCCGCGCTGTGCGCGCAGAGCATGCAGTCGGCCGCTTCGCTCTGCGGTATCTCCGTGTCGCGCGGCTGCGCCGAGGTGAAGGCGCGCTCCGGCGGCTATGACAGCCGCGAATGGACGAAGGCGGTCCAGCGCGCCCAGCACCCCGCCGGGCGTCCGCGCGTGCTGATCGTCCAGGGGACGGCGGACTGCACCGTGGACCCGCAGAACGCCCTCTACCTGACCAACCAATGGACGGCCTTCCACGGCCTGAAGGCGGATGCCCCCGTGGTCATCGGGCAGGAACCCTCCTGGCCGGAGCGCGCCGTGCGGCAGGGCTACGCCCCGGCGGGCGCCAACGCCCTGTGGGTGGAGACGGTGCTGCTGAAGGATGTCGGCCACGTCATGCCCATCGACACCGGCAACCCGCAGCGCCCTTGCGGGCGGGTGCGGGTGTCGGAAACGAAGACCTACATCGAGGATGTCGGCTTCTGCGGCGCGGCGCTGGCCGCCGGCTTCCTGCAACTGGAGCAGTAATACCCGCGGCAGGGGCGGCGGGCGGGTTCGGCACGCACCAAAGTGGTGCGACAGCCCGCCGCACCTTCCGGAATGCTGTTTGCCAAACGATGCAGATCTGACGCAGATTGGGGCCGCTGCGTGAACGTTCATTGCGCGGCTGCGGAGAAACGCGAACCAAACAAAATATAAGGGACGCCCCCCATGAGCCAAAGCTCGGCCGATCGCTACAACCAGATCCACGCCCGCTCCCTGTCCGATCCCGACGGATTCTGGGGCGAGGCGGCGGAAGACATCACCTGGATCAAGCGCTGGGACAAGGTGCTGGACGACAGCAACGCGCCCTTCTACCGCTGGTTCACCGGCGGCGTCCTGAACACCTGCTACAACGCCGTCGATCGCCATGTGGAGGCCGGACGCGGCGCCCAGGCGGCGATCATCTACGACAGCCCGGTCACCAAGACCGTGCAGACCATCAGCTACGCCGAACTCCAGGATCAGGTCGCCCGCTTCGCCGGCGCGCTGCGCGCCCAGGGCGTGGAGAAGGGCGACCGCGTCATCCTGTACATGCCGATGATCCCGCAGTCGCTGGTCGCCATGCTGGCCTGCGCGCGTCTCGGTGCGGTGCATTCGGTGGTGTTCGGCGGCTTCGCCCCGCACGAGCTGGCGACCCGCATCAACGACTCCCGGCCGAAGGCCATCGTCTCGGCCTCCTGCGGCATCGAGCCGAACCGCGTCGTCAAGTACAAGCCGATGCTCGACGCCGCCATCGAGCAGGCGGAGCACAAGCCGTCCAGCGTCATCGTCTTCCAGCGCCCGCAGGAGACCGCGACCCTGGTCGAGGGCCGCGACGTCGATTGGGCGGAGGCCGTCGCCAAGGCCGAGCCGGCGGACTGCGTGCCGGTGGCCGCGACCGACCCGCTCTACATCCTCTACACCTCGGGCACCACGGGCCAGCCGAAGGGCGTCATCCGCGACAACGGCGGCCACGCCGTGGCGCTGAAGTGGACGATGAAGAACATCTACAACGTCGAGCCGGGCGAGGTGTACTGGGCCGCGTCGGATGTGGGCTGGGTCGTCGGCCACTCCTACATCGTCTACGGCCCGCTGCTGCACGGCTGCACCACGGTGGTGTTCGAGGGCAAACCGGTGGGCACGCCGGACGCCGGCACCTTCTGGCGGGTGATCGAGCAGCACAAGATCGGCACGCTGTTCACCGCCCCGACCGCCTTCCGCGCCATCAAGCGCGAGGACCCCAACGCCGAACTGCTGAAGAAGTACGACCTGTCGCACTTCCGCGCCCTGTTCCTGGCCGGCGAGCGCTCCGACCCCGACACGCTGCATTGGGCCGAGGACAATCTGAACGTTCCGGTCATCGACCACTGGTGGCAGACCGAGACCGGCTGGGCGATCTCCGGCAACCCGCTGGGCGTGCATCTCTTCGCGATCAAGTACGGCTCCGCCACCCGCCCGATGCCGGGTTGGGACGTGCAGATCCTGAACGCCGAGAACAAGGAAGTGCCGCGCGGCGACATCGGTGCCATCTGCGTGAAGCTGCCGCTGCCTCCGGGCACGCTGCCGACGCTGTGGAACGCCGACGACCGCTACAGGAAGTCGTACCTGTCCGATTACCCCGGCTATTATCAGACCGGTGACGCGGGCTTCATCGACGACGACGGCTACGTCTACATCATGGCCCGCACCGACGACATCATCAACGTCGCCGGCCACCGCCTGTCCACCGGCGGCATGGAGGAGGTTCTGGCCAGCCACAAGGACGTGGCGGAATGCGCGGTGATCGGCGTGGCCGACGACCTGAAGGGGCAGGTGCCGCTGGGCTTCCTCTGCCTGAAGGCCGGCGTGACCCGCCCGCACGAGGAGATCGTCAAGGAGGTGGTCCAGCTCGTCCGCGAGCAGATCGGCCCGGTCGCCGACTTCAAGCGCGCCGTCGTGGTGGAACGCCTGCCGAAGACCCGTTCCGGCAAGATCCTGCGCGGCACCATGCAGAAGATCGCCGACAATCAGGACTACAAGACGCCGGCGACCATCGACGATCCGGGCATTCTGCCGGAGATCGCCGAGGCGCTGCAGTCGCTGGGCTACGCCAAGGCGCATCAGGCCGGTTGATCGGTTCTGCGTTCGAAGCCCCTTCCCCGGCACCGTCCGGGGGAGGGGTTTTCTTTTTCGGCTAAAGCGAATTTCCATTCGCTTTAGATTCATACGGCCTCATTTGCCGGCCGGGCTTCGGCCGCACTTGCGACCGGGACCGCCATCACACAGTTAAGCCCTGTCCAGCGCCGCCAGGGAGTCGTCCAGCTCGTCCAGCCGGGCCTGTTCAGCCTCCAGTTCGGCCAGGGCGCGGCGGGCGTTGGCGATGTCGAGGTCGAGCTGGTCGCGCCGTCGCCGGATCAATTCCTCCAGAGGCGTCAGCTCCTCCACGGCCAGCGCCTGGGCGATGGCCGCGTTGCTGCCGCCGCCCAGCGCCAGCCGCACCATGCGCGCGGTGGGGCGGATGCCCTGGGCCTCCAGATGGCGGGCGGTGACCAGGATCTCGATGGTGTCGTGATGGCGTGCCATGGCCCCGCCCTTATGACGCAGTGCGGTGGATTGTGCCAAGCCGCGTGCCGGAACAGGCGGCTCATCCGCGCGCAGCGGCGATTTGCCACAAGGCGGCACTCCGGGGTGGCCGTTTCCGGTCCCGCCACCTTTCTGCCGAATTTTTGCTGCACGCGCATCAAAGTCTGGAATAAACGATGAGCGGGGGGCGTTCATCCTGGCGTACCGGGTCCTTGCATGGGGCTCGGCCCTGGGAGGGCGCGCCACCCGTTCCTACCTGAAGGAGTGCCATGATCCGCCACCCGGCGGTCCGTGGAGCCTTCGAGGCAACAATCGGGTGCGCGGTTGAGCACGTTCGGGGTCGAGCTGGAAGTCCACATTGCGTCTCTGCGCCGCTACGCGCGCGCGTTGCTGCGCAATCGTTCGGATGCCGAGGATCTGGTGCAGGAGGCGTTGACACGGGCGGTGGCGCGTGCCGACACCTTCAAGGCGGGGACGAACCTGCGGGCGTGGCTTTTCACCATCCTGCACAACGTCCATGTCAATCAGGTCCGCTCCAAAGCGTCGCGGCCCGACGAGGTCGATGTGGACAGCGTCGAGTCGAAGCTGGTGACGCCGGCCCGGCAGGAGGAACGTGTGGAGTTGCGCGAGATGATGCGCGCGCTCGACGAGCTGCCGGAGGAACAGCGCAAGGTGCTGCTCCTCGTCGCGCTGGAGGGCCTGAAATACGAGGAGGTCGCCGAGACGCTCGGTGTGCCGATCGGGACCGTCATGTCGCGCCTCTCGCGGGCGCGCGAGGCGGTCAGGGCGAAGCTGGCGAACGAGGGCTCCGTGGCCCTCAGGCGGGTGAAGTGATGAACGCGCATTGCGTAACGGACGACGAACTGCACGCCTACGTGGATGGGCAACTGGCTCCGGAACGCCGGCTCTTCGTGGAGCGATGGCTGGCCGACGACCCGGACGCCGCCCGCCGGGCGGAGGACTACCGCGCCCAGGCCGCGCTGCTGCACGAACTCTTCGACCCCGTGCTGCGCGAGCCCGCCAGCGGCCCGGTCGAGGAGCTGACGGGCAAGCTGCGCGGGCGCATGCCCGGCAACGACAACGCCGGCCCCTGGCACGCCCGCTCCTGGGTGCGCATGGCCGCGGCGGTGATGCTGATCGTGGCCGGCGCCGGCGGCGGCTGGCTGGGCCGCGGCGCCGTCGACCAGTCGCCGGTCGTCCAGCAGCGCCAGACGCTCCAGACCTTCGCCGAGGAGGCCACCCAGGCCCACCGCTTCTACACCTCCGACGAGCGCTTCCAGGTCGAGCTTGGCGCCGACAACCAGGATGAGTTGAACAGCTGGCTGTCCAAGCGTGTCGGGCGCGACGTCTTCGGCCCGGACCTGGGCAAGGTCGGGCTGCGGCTGATCGGCGGACGGTCGCTGCCCACCGAGCTGGGGGCCGGCGCCCAGTACATGTACGTGAATGAGGCCAACAAGCGCGTCACCCTGTTCGTCGGCGCCCCGCGCTCCGGCAACCCGGCCAAGTTCGGCTTCTCGCAGAACGGCGACGTGGCGACCATCTACTGGGTGGAGGGCCCGCTGGCCTACGCGCTGGCCGGGCGGATGTCCAAGGAGGACCTGCTGCGCGTCGCCGAGGCCGTCTACAACGACGTCAAGGCCGGCCCGCGCCGCGCCGAGCCGCAACAGCAGAATCAGCAGAACCAGCAACCCCCGCAGGACCAGCAGCCCCAGCAGCAGCAGGACCAGCCGCCCGCCGGCGTCCAGCCGATCAGCGACACGCACAAGCCGAAGGACAGTTGAGGCGGGAAGGAGCGCGCTTTGCGAGGGGCGACCGCCGCCCCTCGCGCTTCCCGCCAAAGGGCGGTGCGGCTTCTGAAATCAGTGAGTTGAAATAGGCCCGCCACTCTTCGTTTCCCGATTTACTCCCACCCCGCCGCCGCTCCACAATGCGCCGGTGGTGGCGTGGATCAAGGGACATGCGGGACTGGTTCTTCATCGGCGACAGCCATGTGCAATCCTTCGAGATCGCCGCGACGATCCGCCTGCTCAACCGGCCGGCGCGCTGTCTTCTGGTTCCCGGAGCAACCTCGATCGGGCTGCGCAACCCGGAAAGTCACACGCACGCGGTCACTCTCTTCAAGGACGCCTTGCTGCCCGCCGATCTGAACACCATTCCGGTGATCCAGCTCGGCGAGGTCGATTGCGGATTCGTCATCTGGTGGCGGGCGCAGAGGCACGGCGACTGCGTCGAGCGGCAGTTGGAGGACTCTGTGGCCGCCTGCGCCGTCTTCGTCGACGATCTGCTGCAGGGCGGCTATCCCACGCTGGTGCTGACCGGAGCGGTGCTGCCGACCATCCGGGATGGTGACACCCGGGGTAAGGTCGCGCGCGCCCGGCACGAGGTCACCGCCACTCTGCGCCAGCGTACCGAACTCACCCACCGCTACAACGCCCGCCTGCGCGACGAGGCGGCGGCGCGCAAGCTGCCCTTCATCGACATCACGCCGCGCATCACCGATCCGGAGAGCGGGCTGGTCGCCGAGGCGTTCCGCAGCCCGAACCCCGGCGACCACCACCTCCACCCCATCCGCGCCGCGGAGGTGTGGGCGGAGGCTCTGAACGCGCTGGACCTGCCGTCATGATCCGCCCACCATGATCCAATCCTCATCCCAGGAGGCCGCGTGACCGACGCGATGGACTTCCTCCGCGCGGGCGCCGCCGCGCTCCAACGGGGTGACCGGGCGGGGGCGGAACGCCGGGTTGTCCAAGCCCTGGCGCTGGCGCCCGGCCACGGCGAAGCCTGGAACATCCTCGGCGTGCTGGCCGTCTCCGCGGGCGATCCTGCGGGAGGGGAAGCGCGCTTCCGCCGGGCCTCCGCCTGCGCGCCTGAGAACCCAGCCTACGCGCGCAGCCAAGCCGAATGCCTGAAGCGCCAGGGGCGGGCGGACCGGGCGGCGGCCCTGCTGGCCGGGGCCGTGCGCCGCGGCGCGCTGTCGCCCGATCTCGCCTGCGATCTCGGTGACCTGCGGTTGGGCACGCGTGACGTTGCCGCCGCGACGGTGCTCTACCGGCTGGCTCTGGCTCTGGCCCCGGGCCACACCCGCAGCCTGAACAATCTGGCTGAGGCGCTTGGCAAGGCGGAGCGGCTGGACGCGGCGGCCGATGCCTTTGCCCGGCTGGCGGTGTTGCGCGGCACGACGGCCGCCTGGGGTGCGGCGGGGGCGGCGCTGCTGGCGGCGTGGCGGCAGGACGAGGCGCGCACCGCCTTGCGCCGGGCCGTCGCGCTCGATCCGTCCATGGCCGAGCACTGGGCCAATCTGGGCTTCGCCGGGCTGGGACGGCACGCGGTCGCCTTGGCCGAGACCGCCTTCGACCGCGCCTTGCGCCTGTCGCCGGGGATGGACCCGGCGCGGGCGGGGCGGGGGACGCTGCGGATGCTCACCGGGCGCCTGCGCGACGGAGCGGCGGATTACGAGGCGCGGCTGAGCCTGCCCACCTTCATGCCGCCGCGGTCCTACAGCCGGCCCGTCTGGGACGGTCGGGTTCAGCCGGGCCGGACGCTGCTGATCCACGCCGACCGCGGCCATGGCGACGCCATCCAGTTCATCCGCTACGCCCCGCTGCTGCGGACGCAGGGAATGCGCGTGGTCTTTCACGGACCGGAAGGTTTGCTCGACCTCTTCCGCGCGTCGGATCTGGTGGACGACCTGTCCGGCCTCGACGGACCGCCGCCGGCCCACGATGTCCACATCCCCATCATGAGCCTGCTCCATCGCATGGGCACCGACCTGGACAGCGTGCCCGCCGCCGTTCCCTATCTGCGGGCGCCCGCCGCGGCGGCGCGGCGTTGGATGGACCGGTTGGCCGGCCTGCGGGGGGTGAGGGCGGGGCTGGTCTGGCACGGCTCGGTCGCCTTTCCCTATCACCGCCAGCGCTCGCCGGGGTTCGAGGCGGTTCGGCCACTGACCGGCGTTTCCGGCGTGACGGCGGTCCTGCTCCAGGTCGGCCATGGACGCTCGGAGTTGGAGCACTGCCCCCCGCTTGGCCCGGCCCTCGACCTCGGGCCGGAGTTGCGCGATTTTGCGGACACCGCCGCGGCGATCCAGGCGCTGGACATCGTGATCAGCCCCTGCACCGCCGTGGCCCACCTTGCCGGAGCGCTGGGGAAGCCGGTGGCGGTGCTGCTCGACCAGGGGGCGGAGTGGCGCTGGATGTGCGGTCGGGCGGATTCGCCCTGGTACCCGACCGCGCGCCTCTACCGCCAAGCCGTGTTCGGCGACTGGGCGGACCCGGTGGAGCGGCTGCGCCGCGATCTGGCGGCGCTGAAGGACCCCTTGCAGGATCGACCATGAGCACATTGTGCGTGACCGGCGCCAACGCGCGCTATTTCATCACCACGCTGGCCTTCCTGGAGGGGCTGACGGGCCGCTTTCCGCTGGAGCGGGTGCGCGTCTGCGATTTCGGCCTGACCGACGGGCAGCGCGCGTACCTGCGCGCCGCCGGCCTGCTGCTCGACCGCCCGAAGATCCTGCCGGCGGACGCGCATCCCTATCTGTGCAAGGGGCACCTGTCGGAATATTGCGCGGGCGAGGCGTGGGACAGCCTGCTGTGGCTGGACGCCGACATGATGGCGGGAGCCCTCGACATCGCCGTGGCCGAGCGGCTGGCGGACGACCTCCGGCGCTCCGGCAAGGCGCTCGCCACCACCGACACGGTGGACCGCATGACCTTCGGCGGGATGATGGACGAACTGCACAGCGGCGGCCATTACGTCACGCCGGCGGAACGCCTGATGCGGGACCGTGGGATCGACCCGGACTCGCCGTACCTGATGTCGGCGCTGATGCTGTGGGTGTCGCGCGGGTTGCTGGCGCAATGGGCGGTGACCTGCCGCAGCGTGGCGCAGCACGCGCTGTGGGAACAGAATGTGCTGAACGCGCTGGTCCATCCCGATCCCGCCTGCGTGGAGGTGCTCGACGCGCGCTTGTGGCAGGTCTACGACGCGCCTCTGGCCGACGTGACGATGCCGGACCTCGGGAACCGCCATGGCTTCTTCCTCGACGGGCATCCGGTGATGGTCGTCCACGCCACCTCCCGGAAGGGGCATCACCTGGACGCCGACCTCTCGTTGAACTTCGGGGAGCATGTGCTGAAGGGCTATCTGCGCACCTTCGCCAATCCGGCCCTTCAGCAGCAGCACTTGCGCCATCTGGCCGCCGCCGTCACCCGCAACCGCGCCGCCCTGGCGGAGATCGGCGTCCTGCAGCCGCGCTGAGGGTGCGGGAGGCAAGCCGCCCCCCGCACCCGGTCGCTTCGGTCACAAACCTTGCGGTCACACCCCCTTCGGTTACTCCGCCGCCATCGGCTGCGGGGCCGCGGGCTGGCGGAAGCCATTGAGCAGGGCGGCCTCCTTCGCCTTGGCCGCCTCGACGTTGCGGGCCTTCACCGGGCCGTAGCCGCGCATCTCCTGCGGCAGGCGGGCGATTTCCACCGCCGTGGCGTGGTTGTCGCGGGTCAGGCCGTGGAGGATTTCGCCCATGATCGCTTCGTAGTCCGCGATCAGGCGGCGCTCCATACGGCGCTCGGCCAGCCAGCCGAACGGGTCGAGCGGGCTGCCGCGCAGGCGCTTGCCCTTGGCGAGCAGGCGCAGGGCCTTTAGCATCCACGGGCCGAAACGCTTCTTCTTCGGCTCGCCGCCGTCCTCGCCGGTCTCGCCCATCACCGGCGGGGCCATGTGGAAGACCAGCTTGTAGTCGCCCTCGAACATCCGCCCGACCTGCTCGACGAAGCCGGTGTCGGTGTAGAGCCGGGCCACCTCATACTCGTCCTTGTAGGCGAGCAGCTTGAAATAGCCCTTGGCGACGGCCTCGGTCAGGGCGGTGGAGCCGGGGATCTTCTGCCCCTCGACGCGCCGCGTCCAGTCGACCAGCGCGTGGTAGCGGCTGGCGTAGGCCGCGTCCTGATAGTCGGTCAGGAAGGCGGTGCGGCGGGCGATGGCCTCGTCCAGGCTGGCCGAGGGGCGGCGTTGGTCGAGGATGAACAGGTCATGAGCGGCGGCCTGCTCCTGCGGCGGGTTGGCGGCGGCCTCCACGGCGGCCAGATCGACGGCGGCGCGGCGGCCCCAGTTGAACGCGTCGGTGTTCATCTTCACCGCCACGCCGTTCAGCTCGATGGCCTTCAGGATGGCTTCGGCGGTGATCGGGATCATCCCCTTCTGCCACGCGTAGCCCATCAGGAAGGGGTTGGTGGCGATGCTGTCGCCCATCAGCGCGGTCGCCAGCTTGGTCGCGTCGAAGGCGTTCACCGCCCCCTCGCCGCAGGCCTTGCGGATGTCGGCCACCAGATCGCGGACCGGCACCGTGAAGTCCGGCTTCTTCAGGAAGTCCACGGTGATGGTGTCGTGGGTGTTGATGACCGCGCGGGTGTGGCCGTGCGCCATCTTCGACAGGGCGTCGCCCGCCCCGGCGACGATCAGGTCGCAGCCGACCACCGCGTCGGCCCCGCCCGCCGCGATGCGGACGGAATGAATGTCCTCCGGCGTGGCGGCGATGCGGATGTGGCTGGTCACCGCGCCCCCCTTCTGGGCGAGGCCGGTCATGTCGAGCACGCCGACGCCCTTGCCCTCGATGTGGGCGGCCATGCCGAGCAGGGCGCCGATGGTCACCACGCCGGTGCCGCCGACGCCGGTGACGTAGATGCCCCAGGGCCGGTCGAGCGCCGGCAGGGTGGGGGTGCGCAGGTCGGACGGGTCGGCGCCGGCCTTGGCCGCGGCCGGTTTCGGCTTGCGGAGCTGCCCGCCCTCCACCGTCACGAAGCTGGGGCAGAAGCCCTTGGTGCAGGAATAGTCCTTGTTGCAGCTGGACTGGTCGATCTGGCGCTTGCGCCCGAACTCGGTTTCCAGCGGCACCACCGACACGCAGGAGGATTTCACGGAACAGTCGCCGCAGCCCTCGCAGACCAGCTCGTTGATGATCACGCGCTTGGCCGGGTCGACCATCTTGCCGCGCTTGCGGCGACGGCGCTTCTCGGTGGCGCAGGTCTGGTCGTAGATCAGGGCGGTGACGCCGGAAAGCTCGCGCATCTCCTTCTGCACGCGCTCCAGGTCGTCGCGGTGCTCGACGCTGGTGTACTGGGGCAGGCCGTCGCCGATGCCGTACTTCTCCGGCTCGTCGGAAACGACGACGATGCGGCCCACGCCCTCGGCGCGGAGCTGGCTGGCGAGCGACTGCACGGTCAGGGTCCCATCCACCGGTTGGCCGCCGGTCATCGCCACGGCGTCGTTGAACAGGATCTTGTAGGTGATGTTGGCCTTCGCCGCGATGGCCTGGCGGATGGCCAGGATGCCGGAGTGGTAGTAGGTGCCGTCGCCGAGGTTGGCGAAGATGTGTTTCTCCTCGGTGAAGGGCGCTTGGCCGACCCAGGGCACGCCCTCGCCGCCCATCTGGGTGAAGGTGTCGGTCTTGCGGTCCAGCCAGGTCGCCATGTAGTGGCAGCCGATGCCGCCCAGCGCCCGGCTGCCCTCCGGCACATGGGTGGAGGTGTTGTGCGGACAGCCGGAGCAGAAGGTTGGCTTGCGGATGACGCGGGCCTGATGGGCCTTCTGCTTCTCCTGCGCATCCAGGAAGGCGACGCGTCGCTTCAGATTCTCGTTGTCGACGAAGCGCTCCAGCCGGCGCCCGATGACCACGGCGATCTGGGCGGGCGACAACTCGCCGGCGGAGGGGAGGATCCACTCGCCATGCTCGTCGAACTTGCCGACCACCTTCGGGCGGACGTCGGGGTGCCAGTTGTAGAGCTGCTCCTTGAGCTGGTTCTCGATGACCGCGCGCTTCTCCTCGACCACGACGATCTCGTCGAGCCCCTCGGCGAAGTGGCGCACGCCGTCGCGCTCCAGCGGCCAGGGCATGCCGACCTTGTAGACGGTCAGGCCCCAGTCGGCGGCCATCTCCTCGGTGATGCCCAGCTCGTCGAAGGCCTGCCGGACGTCCAGATAGCTCTTGCCGGTGGTGACGATGCCGAAGCGCGGACGGGGCGAGGCCATCATCACCTTGTCCAGCCGGTTGGCACGCGCGAACGCCAGGGCGGCGTACAGCTTGTGCTTCATCAGCCGGTATTCCTGCTCCAGCGGCGGGTCGGGCCAGCGGATGTTCAGGCCGCCCGGCGGCATCGGGAAATCGGCGGGGACGATCGGGCTGACGCGGTGCGGGTCGATGTAGACGGAGGCCGAGGTGTCCACCGTCTCGGCGATCGTCTTCATGGCGATCCAGCAGCCGGACCAGCGGCTCATCGCCCAGCCGATCAGACCGTAATCGAGGATCTCCTGCACGCCCGACGGGTTCAGCACGGGGATCATCGCGTGCATGAAGGCGTGTTCGGACTGGTGCGGGAAGGTGGAGGACTTGGCGTTGTGGTCGTCGCCCGTCAGCACGAGCACGCCGCCGTTGCGCGAGGTGCCGGCGGCGTTGGCGTGCTTGAACACGTCGCCCGACCGGTCCACGCCCGGCCCCTTGCCGTACCACATGGAATAGACGCCGTCGTACTTGGCGCCGGGGAACATGCCGACCTGCTGGCTGCCCCAGACGGCGGTGGCGCCCAACTCCTCGTTCACGCCGGGCTGGAACTGGATGTGGTTCTTCTCCAGGAACTTGCGCGCGTTCCACAAATTCTGGTCGAAACCGCCCAAGGGCGATCCGCGGTAACCCGAAATGAAACAGGCGGTGTTCAACCCGGCGGCAAGATCGCGCTGGCGCTGCATCATCGGAAGGCGCACCAGCGCCTGGGTTCCCGTCAGGTACACGCGCCCTTGTTCCAGCGCGTACTTGTCGTCAAGGGTCACGGTTGCGAGAGCCATTGTTCCATCCCCTTTGTGGCGCCCTGAAAAGCGCTGTTCGGGGCGCGTTCGCCGCGCCGCTTGTTGTGTTTGTTCGACAAGCAAAAAGGTAACGAAGGCTGTCTTATTCGGCAACCGGTGCCGGGCCTCCTCCTGCAAAAAGCAAGGAACGGTCCGGCGCTCGCAGCGCTGTGAAACGGACGGGCGGGAATCGCCCTTCGGCGGGACATTCCCGCTCGCGTTCCAATGCGTTTGACCGCTGCCCCCACCCCGGCCCTCCCTCGCTTCGCAGGGGAGGGTGCCTTCCGCGAAGCGGTGTCCGTTGCCTCCCCTGCGTCAGCGGGGGAGGGTTCGGGAGGGGGCTCTTTACCCGATATGGGACGTCTTCAGGCAGGCGGGAGGGGAGAATGACCGGAGGAGGGGCCAGCCTCGCCCCCGCGATCCGGCGCGCCGAAGGCGCCGTCCGGCCACAGGCTGGGACCATTGCCGTCGCGCAGGCTGAGGCTGCGCACCATGGCGCGCAGGGCGCTGACCATCACCCGCAAGGCGGCGGAGGAGTTCGCTCCGCCGCCGATGCTGATGGTCCAGCGCAGGGCGTCCATGTGGGCCTGCACCGCCTCCTGGAAGCTCTCACCGTCATGCTCCACCCAGGTGACGCAAGTGGACAGCGACGCGACGATGGCGGTCGCTGCGGCGTTGCCGGCGGCGGCCAGCTGCAGGTCGGACACCGCGTGGCGCAGCCGCGTGCCCAGCGCGTCGGGGCAGGCCAGCGCCCTTTCCATCCGGTCGAGTGCCAGCACCAGCCGGACCATCTTCGGATCGGTCGAGCGCAGCGGACCCGTTTCCGTTGTGGACGCGCCGGGCAGGCGCGGCGGCGGGGGCGGCAGGCGCAGGGGAGCCGGAGCGGAGGAGATCGCCGGGCGGGCCGGCGCCGGGCGGGAGGAGGGAGGCGTGTTGTTGTTCGTCGGCTTCGCCGTGGCCGCCTCGGCTTGGGAACGTCCACCCCTGCGCGGGTTGTTCAGCACGGTTTCGATCCGCCGGGCGATGGTGGCGGCGGAGGCCGGCTTGGCAAGGACGGTGTCCGCCCCTGCGTCCCAGGCGGCGCGCACGGTGGCGACGTCGGCGTTGGCGGTCAGCACGATGATCGGCAGATCGGGGCTGAGGCAGCTGGCCGAGCCGCGCACCCAGCGGACGAGCTGCCCGCCGCCCACCGGTTCCATCACCCAGTCGGTGACCATCAGGTCGTAGGGCTCCCGGCGCAGAAGCTCCATGGCCTCCTGCCCGTTGGCGGCGGGGGCGACCTGACCGACCCCCCAATGCTCCAGCATGTCCCGCAGCGCCCGCAGCAGCAGCGGGTTGTTCTCGACGACCAGGATCTTCAGGTGGGTCGGGTAGCGGCGCGGCATGTCGGGTCCGAAGGTTCGGGAACGAAGCGTTACCGAATATCCGAACGCCGCCCTGGGATTTCAGGACGCGGAGACGTGTTAGCGCCAATCGGCGCGCGACCGGGGGAGCCTCTTCGCCTCATGGAGTGCGCCTGGTCTTCGGCTCCCCCGTCCGGGAACTTGATCAAGGTCCGGGGTGCCTCTAGCGGACCAGCGCGAGATCCTTCAGGACGGCCACCTCGTGGGCCTGCTCGTCCAACCGGGCCTTCACGGCGTCGCCGATGGAGATCACGCCGGCGAGGTCGCCCGCGTCGTTGCACACCGGCACATGGCGGTGGCGGCGCAGGGTCATCATCTGCATCAGGTCCTTGATCGTGTCCTCCGGCCGGCAGGTCTTGACCTGACGGGTCATCAGATCCTCCACCGGCATGTCCAGCGCGTCGGCGCCATGCATCGCCACGGCGCGGACGATGTCGCGCTCCGACAGGATGCCGGCCAGCCGGCCCCGGCGGTCGCACACCACCAGGGCGCCGATGCGCCGGTCGGTCAGCGTGCGGGCGGCGGTCCGGATGGATTCGGACGGCAGGATCGATGCGACGTTATGGCCTTTGCGGTTCAGAACCTCGGAAACGACGGTCATGTCCACCCTCCCTCTTTGGGGTTGGCGAATCGGCGGGGTCCGATTCGGAATGAGCCTGGAGCGGCCGGCGGTTCCGGCAAGGGCTTGGCGGTCCGGATTGGAAAATCGGTTTTGCCGCCTCGGCGGGGCCGCTATGCATGAATGCAGGGCAACCGCCGGGTGGCGGGGGAAAGGGAACGCGCGCATGACCACCGAGCAGAGGGTTCTTCGCCTGTCCATCGCCGTCACGGTGCTGCTGGCGGGCGCCGGCATCCTGTTCGGCCTGTTGTCGGGCTCCTTCGCCATCGTCTTCGACGGCATCTATGCGCTGGTGGACGCCAGCATGACGATGGTGACGCTGCTGGTGTCCAACCTGATCGCCGCCTCGGCCAGCGCCGGCCCGCGCCGCGGCAAGCTGGCCGAGCGTTTCACCATGGGCTTCTGGCACCTCGAACCGATGGTCCTCGGGCTGAACGCCACCTTGTTGATGGGGGCGGCGATCTACGCGCTCATCAACGCCGTGGGCAGCCTGATGACCGGTGGCCGCGACCTCGCCTTCGACCACGCGATCGTCTACGCTGCGGTGACCGTTCTCGTGGCGGGCGGCATGGCGGTCTTCGCGACGCGGGCGAACCGGACGGTCCGCTCCGATTTCCTGGCGCTCGACGCGAAGGCCTGGATCATGTCGGCGGCGCTCACCGCGGCCCTGCTCGTCGCGTTCGTCTTTGGCCACCTGATCCAGGGCACCCGGCTTCAATGGATGTCGCCCTACATCGACCCGGCGGCGCTGGCCCTCGTCTGTCTGGTGGTCATCCCGATCCCGGTCGGCACGATGCGGCAGGCGCTGGCCGACGTCCTGCTGGTCACCCCCGCCGACCTCAAGCGGCACGTCGACGCCGTCGCGTCGGACATCGTGCGGCGCCACGGTTTCTCGTCCTACCGCGCCTATGTCGCGCGGGTGGGCCGGGGCCGGCAGATCGAGCTGTTCTTCATCGTCCCGAGCGGCTGGCCGCCGCGCACGCTTGAGGAGTGGGACAGGATCCGTGACGAGGTGGGTGCTGCGATCGGCGGCGAAGGCCCCGACCGCTGGCTCACCATCGTCTTCACCAGCGACCCGGAATGGGCGGAATGACGGCCTGCCCTATGGACGGGCCGGACCGTGTATATTAGAGTATCCTTGACAAACGGGACGCGTGGCGCGGGCGGAGGGTGATGGGATGGCCGGCAATTGCTGTGGAGGCTCCTGTGGGAGTGGTGGTCGTTCAAACAGTGGACGACAAGCCGATTACCGCCGCACCCTGCGCATGGCGCTGCTCGTCAACGGGCTGATGGCCGCCGTCGCCCTGGCCGCCGGGCTGGAGACGCAGTCCATGGCCTTGCGGGCGAGCGCGCTGGATGCCCTGGCGGCCGCGCTGACCCACGGCGTCGGCCTGTGGATGATGGGGCGGGGGCTGGAGTCCCACGGCTGGGCCACGCTGGCGAGAGGGCTGGCGCTCACCGTCCTCGGGCTGGGGGTGGTGGCCGCGACGGCGTGGAGCGCCTATGCCGGCACCGTTCCCGACGCACCGGTGATGAGCCTCGTCGCGCTGCTCGGGATGGGGGCGAGCCTGTCGGTGGCGGTCCTGCTGTTCGCCGGACGGCGCGGCGGAGTGTCGCTGCGCGCGGTCTGGCTGTGCGCCCGCAACGGCGTGCTGACCAACGCCGCGGTGATGATGGCGGCGGCGGGGGCCTGGACGATGGGGCAGGGCTGGCCGGACCATCTGGTCGCCGCGGTCATCGCCGCAACGGTGCTGTCCGCCGCCGTCACGGCGCTGCGGCAGGCGGTGGCGGAACTTCGCGCGTGGCACGCCCCTGCGGACCCGGCCGGGCTGGGCAAGGGGGCTTGACAGGGCCGCATCCCTGTGGCGAACTCGGCGCCATGATTTTCGTTGCGTCCTCCCTGTCGTGTCGTTGGTGGTGGCCCGTCTAACCGGGCCGGCCAGCCGACGCGCGTGAGCGCACAGAGTATCGAAAGGCCGCCCGGAGCTTCCGGGCGGCCTTTTTCCTGACCAGGGAATCCAGGTGTCGAGCAAGGGAACTCCGGGTGTCCGTCCGCCAACGGATCGACCATCGGAGACCCCACCATGTATCCCGCCGATCTCCTCGCTTCGCCCAACCTCCTCGAGCCGCTGCGTTTCCGGACGCGTGGCGGCGTGACCGTGACCCGGTGGGCCACGGCGCTCGACCCGCAGGGCGCCCTTGATCCGGTGATCGACGCGCTGGACCGCCGCCGCGGCCTGCTGCTGTCCAGCGGGGTGGAGGCGCCGGGCCGCTACCGCCGCCACGCGCTGGGCTTCATCGATCCGCCGCTGGCACTCACCGCGCGTGGGCGGACGTTGCGCCTCGACGCGCTGAACGCGCGGGGCCGGGTGCTGCTGCCGGCCATCGCCGAGGCCCTGCGCGGCCTGGAGGCGCTGGCCGGGCTGGAGGAGGCGCCGTCGCGGGTCACCGCCCTGGTCCGCAAGCCCCAGCACCCCTTCCCGGAGGAGGAGCGGAGCCGCCAACCCTCCGTCTTCTCGGTCCTGCGCGCGGTGCTGGAGCTGTTCGCCGCCCCCGACGACCCGCTGCTCGGGCTTTACGGGGCCTTCGCCTATGACCTCGCCTTCCAGTTCGAGCCGATCCGCCTGCGGCTGGAGCGGCCGGACGACCAGCGCGATCTGGTGCTCTACCTGCCGGACCGGCTCGTCGCTCTGGACCCCGTAACGGGCCTCGCGCGGCTCGTCGAGTATGAGTTCGCCACGGCGGCGGGGAGCACGGAAGGGCTGGAGCGTGGCGGGCGCGACCACCCCTACCGCCCCGACACCAACGCCGAAGGCGGATGCGACCACGCCCCCGGCGCGTATCAGCGCGTCGTCGAGAGTGCCAAGGCCGCTTTCCGGCGCGGCGATCTGTTCGAGGTGGTGCCCGGCCAGACCTTCGCCGAACCCTGCGCCGACGCACCCTCGGCGGTGTTCCGCCGGCTGCGCGCCGCCAACCCGGCGCCCTACGAGGCCTTCGTCAATCTCGGGCGGGGCGAGTTCCTCGTCGCCGCCAGCCCGGAGATGTATGTGCGGGTGTCCGGCGGGCGGGTGGAGACCTGCCCGATCTCCGGCACCGTGGCGCGCGGGGCCGACGCGCTGGGCGATGCCGCGCAGGTCCTCCGCCTGCTGACCTCGGCCAAGGACGCGGCTGAACTGACCATGTGCACCGACGTGGACCGCAACGACAAGGCGCGGGTGTGCGAGCCGGGGTCGGTCCGGGTGATCGGGCGGCGGATGATCGAGCTGTATTCCCGCCTGATCCACACGGTGGACCATGTGGAGGGGCGGCTGCGGCCCGGCCTGGACGCGCTGGACGCCTTCCTCACCCACACCTGGGCGGTGACGGTGACCGGGGCGCCCAAGCGCTGGGCCATGCAGTTCCTGGAGGACACGGAGCAATCGCCGCGGCGCTGGTACGGCGGGGCCTTCGGCCGGCTGGGCTTCGACGGCGGGATGGACACCGGCCTGACCCTGCGCACCATCCGCATGGCCGAGGGCGTCGCTTACGTGCGGGCCGGGGCGACCTTGCTGTCCGACAGCGACCCGGACGCGGAGGACGCGGAGTGCCGCCTGAAGGCCGCCGCCTTCCGCGACGCCATCCGCAGGACGACGACAGGTGCGGCGCCCGCTCTTCCGGCGGCTTCCCGCGGCGGGCGGGGCCGGCGGGTGCTGCTGGTGGATCACGACGACAGTTTCGTCCACACGCTGGCCGACTATCTGCGCCAGACCGGCGCGTCGGTGACGACGCTGCGCCACAGCCACGCGCGGGCGACACTGGCGGAGCGGAGGCCGGACCTGGTCGTTCTGTCTCCCGGTCCGGGGCGCCCGGCGGATTTCGACGTGGCGGGCACCATCGACGCGGCGCTGGCGCTCGGCCTGCCGGTGTTCGGCGTCTGCCTGGGCTTGCAGGGGATGGTGGAGCGGTTCGGCGGCGCGCTGGACGTGCTGCCGGAGCCGGTCCACGGCAAGGCGACGGAGGTCCGTGTGCTGGGCGGCACGCTGTTCGCCGGCCTGCCGGAGCGGCTGACGGTCGGGCGTTACCACTCGCTGGTGGCACGGCGTGACCGGCTCCCGACGGACCTCGTGGTGACCGCGGAGACCGCCGACGGGCTGGTGATGGCGGTCGAACACCGGCGGCTTCCGCTCGCCGCCGTGCAATTCCACCCCGAGTCGATCCTATCGCTCGACGGTGGGGCCGGTCTTGCCCTGCTGGGCAACGTGATGAACCGGCTGGCCGCCGGCGCCCTGACGGACGCTGCGGCTTGATCGGGGCGGCGTAACGGGGAAGGAGTTGGGGGTGGTTACTCCACCATCCCCAGCGCTTCCTTGTAGAGTTCCAGGATCGCTTCCTGCTCCTGGCGGTCGGCCTTGTCCATTTTGCGCAGCCGGATGATCTGGCGGATGATCTTGGTGTCGAAACCGGTGCCCTTGGCCTCGGAGTAGACCTCCTTGATGTCCTCCTGCAGGCCGCGCTTCTCTTCTTCCAGGCGCTCGATGCGCTCCACGAAGGATTTCAGGCGATCCGCCGCAATGCCGCCGACGTCGGACATGATAAGGGTAACCTCAAATTGGGTGCTTCCGGGGAATCCGGCGCGGACGATATCGGCGGGCGCCGTCGATGGCAAGCGACTCCCGGCGTCATCGGCGCGGATGCCACAGGGCGCGGCAAAGCGCGCAAGGTCTCGGCCGGGTGTGCCCGGATAGTGGGATGCGTCCGTGGCGACGACCGCCGCCTCGGACGAACACCTGATGCGAAAGACCGATGGCGGGACCTTGCGAAAGCGGCGACCTTGCACTTTCCATTGCACGCGGGCGTGCCAGCCCTCTCCGGGCTGTTGCGCCGCACCCATCACCGCTGGTAATACCATCGACGCTCAAGAGCTTCACAAAGTCACATAAATCCGGCATTGATGCCGACGGTCTAGGCTGATTGCATGCAAATCGGCCACTTGCGGCAGGGGAGATAAAGAACCATGAAAATCGCCATACCCAGGGAGCGGCGCGCGGGCGAGAATCGCGTCGCGGCGTCTCCGGAGACGGTCAAGAAACTCAAAGCCCTCAGCCTGGAAGTGGTCGTGGAGACCGGCGCCGGACTGGGCTCGAACCTGCCGGACCGGGTGTACCAGGACGCCGGCGCCGAGATCGCGCCGGACGCCGCGTCGGCGCTGGCCGACGCCGACATCGTGCTGAAGGTGCAGCGCCCGCTGCTGGCCGGGGAAGGGGACCTCGACGAGCTGGCGCTGCTCAAGCGCGGCGCGCTGCTGTTCGCCATCCTCAACCCCTACAACAACCGCGACCACGTGGCGGCCTACGCCGCGGTCGGGGTGAACGCGTTTGCCATGGAGTTCATGCCGCGCATCACCCGCGCCCAGGTCATGGACGTGCTGTCCTCGCAGGCCAACCTCGCCGGCTACAAGGCGGTGGTCGATGCCGCCAGCGAGTACGGCCGCGCCTACCCGATGATGATGACCGCGGCGGGCACGGTGCCGCCGGCGCGCGCCTTCATCATGGGCGTCGGTGTGGCGGGTCTGCAGGCCATCGCCACGGCCAAGCGGCTGGGCGCCATCGTCTCGGCGACCGACGTGCGTCCGGCGGTCAAGGAGCAGGTGCAGAGCCTTGGCGGCAGTTTCGTCGCGGTGGAGAACGACGAGTTCAAGCAGGCCGAGACCGCGGGCGGCTACGCCAAGGAGATGTCGGACGACTACAAGCGCCAGCAGGCGGCGCTGGTGGCCGAGCACATCAAGAAGCAGGACATCGTCATCACCACGGCGCTGATCCCCGGGCGCAAGGCGCCGATCCTGGTGACGCGCGAGCATGTGGCGTCGATGAAGCCGGGCTCGGTGCTGATCGATCTGGCGGTGGAGCAGGGCGGCAACGTCGAGGGTTCGGAGCTGGGCAAGGTGATCGTCACCGACAACGGGGTGAAGATCGTCGGCCACGCCAACTACCCCAGCCGCATCGCCGAGAGCGCCTCGCTCTTGTACGCCAAGAACCTGCTCGCGCTGCTGCAGTCGCTGCACGACAAGGAGAAGGGCATCGCCCTCAACTGGGACGACGAGATCGTGAAGGCCATCGCGCTCACCCGCGATGGGCAGGTCGTCCATCCCGCCTTCGCCGGCCAGACGGTCTAAAGGCCGGACGGAATTAGGGAGAGACACATGGATCAGACTCAATTGTCCAACCGCGTCGCCGAGCTGAAGGCCCAGCTCGCCGCGGCCAGCCAGCAGATCGACGCGCTCGCCGCCCAGGCCGCCGCGCTCGGCCACGCCACTCCCGTCGCGGACGCGGCGAGCCACGGCAACTTCTTCATCACCGGCCTGACGGTGTTCGTCCTGGCCTGCTTCGTGGGCTACTACGTGGTGTGGCGGGTGACGCCGGCGCTGCACTCGCCGCTGATGGCGGTGACCAACGCGGTGTCCTCGGTGATCATCGTCGGCGCCCTGATCGCCGCCGGCCCCGCGGGGTTCGGCTTCTCCAAGATCATGGGCTTCCTCGCGGTCATCCTGGCCAGCGTCAACATCTTCGGCGGCTTCCTGGTCACCCAGCGCATGCTGTCGATGTTCAAGAAGAAGGGCAAGTAACCATGGAAACCCTGTCCGCCCTTCTCTACCTGGTCGCCTCGGTCTGCTTCATCATGGCGCTGCGCGGCCTGTCCAGCCCGGAGACCTCCCGCCAGGGCAACTTCTTCGGCATGGCCGGCATGACCATCGCCGTGCTGACCACGCTGGCCCTGCCCATCGTCCAGTCCTACTGGATGATCGTGCTTGGCATCGCCATCGGCGGCGGCATCGGCTACGTCATCGCCAAGAAGATCGAGATGACCGCCCTGCCGCAGCTCGTCGCCGCCTTCCACTCGCTGGTCGGTCTGGCCGCGGTGTTCGTGGCGCTGTCGGCCTTCTACTCGCCCGAGGCCTACGGCATCGGCGTCCCCGGCGCCATCGCCAAGGGCTCGCTGGTCGAGATGGCGCTGGGCACCGCCATCGGCGCCATCACCTTCACCGGTTCGATCGTCGCGTTTGCCAAGCTGCAGGGCCTGGTCACCGGCAAGCCGCTGGTCTTCCCCTTCCAGCACCACCTCAACGCCGCCCTCGGCGTGCTGACCATCCTCCTCATCGTCTGGCTGGTGCAGAGCAACTCCGGCGTGGCGATGTGGATCATCGTTCTGGTCGCGCTGGCGCTCGGCTTCCTGCTGATCCTGCCGATCGGCGGCGCCGACATGCCGGTGGTGATCTCGATGCTGAACAGCTACTCGGGCTGGGCGGCGGCGGGCATCGGCTTCACGCTGCAGAACAACCTGCTGATCGTCACGGGCGCGCTGGTCGGCTCGTCGGGCGCCATCCTGTCCTACATCATGTGCAAGGGCATGAACCGCTCGATCTTCAACGTCATCCTGGGCGGCTTCGGCGGCGACAGCGGGGCGTCGGCGGCGGCGGCCGGCGGCGGCGAGCGCGGCACGGTCAAGGCCGGTTCGCCGGAGGACGCGGCCTACATCATGAAGAACGCCCAGTCGGTGATCATCGTCCCCGGCTACGGCATGGCGGTGGCCCAGGCGCAGCACGCGCTGCGCGAGATGGCCGACCTGCTGAAGAAGGAGGGCGTCGAGGTCAAGTACGCCATCCATCCGGTGGCGGGGCGCATGCCGGGGCACATGAACGTGCTGCTGGCCGAGGCCAACGTGCCCTACGACGAGGTGTTCGAGCTGGAGGACATCAACCGCGACTTCGGCACGGCGGACGTGGCCTTCGTGATCGGCG